>DAIQNU010000010.1:20951-23608 GCA_036788235.1 Cyclobacteriaceae bacterium | reverse complement strand
CCATAGAGAGCACCCGATCTTTGCCTAGTTTTACTTTATAGGCATACATAGCTGCAAGGCTGCTTCGCTGATGAATGCCAATGTTATCACTCATGATCAACAAACCAAGACCCACCTTGTCATTTTTAATTGGAGCATGGGCAGATACTGTAGCTGTATTTGGAGCGCCTTCTATCCCGACCCATTGGTTTTTGTATAATATTGAGGCGTTCAATGCATCGTGGCTACCGGCAAAAGCTGGATTTATAACCAATCCATTGAACATATATTGGGTATATTGACCATCTTGCTGGGCTTGAGTAAGCACGGCTTGGCATATTATCATTGCCATCAGACCACATATTGCCAATATTTTTGTCTTCAGTTTCATCAACGTATCAATTCAAGATATCCAGTTATGGCAGCTTCACCTTCTCCCGGATCAATTATATAAAAATAGGTTCCATTTGATAGTCCGTTGCTTCCAGTTACCGAAATTTCAGTAGCGCCGTCCCAAACTATTCGATTATTATCATAGCCTTTTACATCGTATACTACACTTCCCCAACGATTTAAAATGCGTACTTTATTATTGGGAAATTGCTCAATACCCGGAATTACCCAGGTGTCATTTAAGCCATCACCATTAGGTGAAAAGGCCTTGTATGGTACTATTGCTGAGCCGCCTTGAATATTTAATTGTAACTTTGCTTGGGTACATTCCGGAAATTCATTCTCATCACAAACTTCAATGATCATTGAATCCCGACCTCTAAACCTGATTTCAGGTTGATATACAAAACATAAATCTGATGCATCAGCTAAAAGCTCAATGGTTCCATATTTGGGCGATTCAATTATACCATTGATATATACTGCATCTCCCTCTACGTCGAACACATCCAAGCATATCTCATTAGCCACATCTGGAATAATTTCGAACTGGGTAACCAATATTTCCGGGGGATCATTTACAGGATGAATGGTGATGCGCACTATAGCTATGGCACACAACGATGGACTGGCGTCATCACAAATCTGATAGGCAAATTCATCCGTTCCATAATAGTTTTCATTTGGTGTGTAGGTAAAGTTGCCATTGGGTTGAATGCTCAATTGGCCATTTTTTGGCTGGGTGGTATTGTTGATGTTAACACTTATATTGTCACCATCCGGGTCACTGTCATTGTCCAAAACATTGGCAGTGAGAGGAACATCCTCATCGGTTTCATAATAATCATCTACAGCAAGAGGAAATCTATTTGTAATTTTTACTACTCGTACTGTAAAACTGCAATTGGCTGTATTCCCAGATGGATCAGTAGCTGTATAGCTTAAAGTGGTGTTTCCTTCAGGAAACACTGATCCACTGGAGAGCCCTGAATTATCTGTTTGTGTTACCGTCACAGATCCACTATTATCAGTTGCGGAGGGAATTGCATAAGTAAATACTACACCATCGCTTTCCATTGAAGTATTGATCAAAGTATCTTTAGGACAATGAATTACAGGGTTTTCGTAATCTTTTATTTCTATGTTGAAAGAAGCATTGGCACTATTCCCTGATGAGTCACTAGCTGTGTAAGTTACCGTATGAGCACCTATAGTAAATTTCGCACCTGGTTGGGCTGTGGCATTTTTGCTTTTAACAAACACATTATCAGTTATGGTGGGCGGAGTCCATGAAACGTTTGCATAATTTTGGCCCGTGATTGATGGTAATACTCTGTTACTTGGCATATTACTGATGACCGGCGCTTCTTCATCAACCACAGTAATTGTAAACTGACAAGTTGCCTGATTTCCGAAGTTATCTGTAGCTGTGTAAGTAACTGGTTGGGTGCCAACTAATACCGCTTGACCCGGCGCATAAGAAGTAGTTAATTGAGGTGTTCCGCAATTGTCCGTAGCACTTGGAGGAAACCATGAAACTACAGCTGTGTTTTTGCCTGCATCTGTTGCCCTTCTGATATTGGCCGGACAATTGTTTATTACAGGCGCTTGCAAATCCATAGAAAGATTAAGTGTAAAAAAATCACCTTTTTTGAGAATTACATTTTTAAAAGTCACCAGATCATTTTCTATAACTCCCGTTGGTTGATAAATTATCGGTGTTGAAAAATTGCTATTGCTGCCGACGTAGAGAGTTATTTTGTCTTGGGTAGTGTAGGTGAAATTTTTCAAATCAAAAGTCAGACTAACTGTACCCGGGTTGCCGTGTACATCGGCACGCCAATTTCTTAAATCGTTGCATCCATTTTGAAGTTTGCCGTTGTTATGGCCGATAAGTAAAAAATCTCCATTGGAGAGTGAAGATGGTTCGTAAATTCTAACCAAAGCAGGTCCCTTTGCATCTCTGTGACTTGTGCCATCTATAGCACCGATACCCGTAACATCGTGGCCATGTGTAGCAGCATAAGCATATCGCTTGGTGCCGATGGGCAAATCGTACTTGGCTGCCAAGGAGTTTTCCAATATGATGCTTTCTGCGGCATTTAGAAAACGGTTATAAACAATGATTTCTGCTATATGTCCTTTGAAGAAATTGGTATAGACAGAGCCATTGTCTGCTGCACCTATATGAAGACTTTTAGCGTTTTCAATACTGCCCAATGACGATATAGACAGCGATTGTTTGTTTTCGATTAAACTATTGAGATAGAACTTGTCACCTGATT
>DAIQNU010000010.1:0-20941 GCA_036788235.1 Cyclobacteriaceae bacterium | reverse complement strand
TTTAAATGCATGCCAATGTAAGATGCTTTGTTTTCATTTTGCGACTTCACAGATAGAGATTCACGCAAAAGCAAGCTATTAATATTAGCACTGGCATAATTATTTTGGGTTTGTATGTGAAGAGCGGATTCATCATATGGAGGCAAAATTTTGGAATCGAGCTTTCCTTTAGAAAGTAATGCTTCCGTACCAGTATTACCTGGGTCATCATTTGCATAAATGATGGCTATCGTAAATTCATTTGAGAAGACATTACTCAATAGCGCGGACGAAATAGTCATTCTTTTATTTGTGCCATTAAAATAAATAGCATTCCTCCCGTTGAATATATTCGTTTTCAATACAGGCCTACTAACTGAAACGGTAGCGGTAGCGTGTCTTCCATTTCCGCTAATATCTTCCCAGCGAAAGACAGTTTCATCGTTACCCGCAAGCTGAGTATTGTTAGAAAAAACCGATTTATCAGCACTAAGCCATATCAAATTTTCTACTGCCGTGCCGATACCACCTGGTCCATTGTTGATTTTATCAGAGCTGGTTCTGCTGGTGCTTTCGGGAGAATACTCCTGATTTTTATTTTTATTTTCTACAGGTCGATCTTCAGCATACACATTTGCATTTTGGGATTTTGGTGTACTGGAGGCGTAAGATTTTGCATATAATTGGGTAGAAACACAGTTGAACCAGGCAAAAATGAAAAGAAGCTTCACAATACTACTTGGGCATTTAGCATCTAAATGCAACCAAAAGTGTTGTTTAACTGTACGAATGACCGTCTTAAAAAACTTGGCGGTAATATTCTTATCAGATTGCACGATTTATATACTAGATTTTAAAAAGTTCCTTAATATATTCAAAATAATTCATTTTTTGGTTAAAACCAGCGTAACTGCATCAATTTGACATTCCTGCAAAAAAATCTCTCTATTCCTATCAATTGATATTTAACTCCTTGTTTTAAAAACGTTTACAGGTGAAAAGTTAAATTAATAATGTAAATAATTCATTTGCCTTTTACAGATATTCTATCATTTGTCAGGTTCTGGTATAAATCCAACAAAAAAGTCAGGTTACCATTATGAAAAGAGGGTGTATTATTCGTTTTGTGTAAAAACTAAAACTGAAATTCTACAAAATAATGGGGGAGCTTTAAAATACCAGAATCTAAAGAAATTATAGCAATAAAAATTGTAGCGTATTGTATTATGATCATTGTTCGCCTGGCACTTGAAATATAGTTGCGATTTATAAGTATGATATTTTAGCTGTTTATTTTTAATTTTTTTCTATTAGTGCAGGTTTCACTAATACTACATTTTCTCGCTCTACCAATACTGCTCCTGCGGCAGCTTTACGGGGTTTCCGAACGTATTTTCGAGGTGTATAACTCACCGGGCACCAGATTTCATTTTTTCTTTTTGAATACCAGGCTGCAATGGAAGCGGCTTTTTCGATGATGTGTTTTGGATAGTTTTGGCCGGGCTTCTCTTTAATAACCACATGAGATCCAGCGCTGTCTTTGGCATGAAGCCAGAGATCGTTTTTGTTGGCAACTTTAAATGTCAATACATCATTTTTCTTTGCATTTTTGCCTGCCATTATTACAAAACCATCCAATTCATATCTATGATAAGGGAGATCATCGCGATCATCATTTGCTTCTGGTTGTTTTTGAAATGATAACCGCAAATTGCGCAAGCTGCGTAAGTCAGTGCAGGCCATAACTTCGAGTAAAGTTTTTTCTAAAGTAGAAAGGAGTAATTTTTTTGAAGCTATATTATCTTCTATACGGGCTATTTCAATATGCTGATTTTTCGCTTTGCGATAATACTGTTCGGCGTTTTTTTGCGGACTGAGGTCTTTTTTTAGCTTAATTTTGATGTAAGCGTTATTGTCATAAAAGTTATTAAGTCTTACAACTTCATCCCCTTGATTCAAAAGGTGTAGGTTGGCCATTAAAAGATCTCCTGCCTGGCTGTAAGACAAGCTGCTGTCGAGCTTTTTTAATTTATCTTTGGCAGTAGCCAGGTAGACTTCGAGGTTGGTAATGCGACTTGACAACTCTTGAATAAACTGCTTTTTTTCTTTCGTTAAGGCATAGTCGCGGACATATGCACTATAAAAAGCATTGCTAGCTGCAAATGGGTCTTGAAATGATTTAGTTGTGCTACCTTTCGGTAACAAACTTAGTATTGGTACGTCGTTTTCGATGTAAAGGTAAATATTGCCATTTTCCAAAGTATTCAGCAATTCGGAAACCATGTGCCATTGTTGATCAAGCGTAAGAGAATCATACGATTTAAGACTCAGCCATTCTTTTACTTGTTTGCCAGCTACAGGCAGAAAATGTTGTATGTTGCCATTTTTTTCTTTGAAGACATCATAATCTAAGGTCAGATTTTTAGCCAACGCGTTTAAATCAATTTGAAAATCTGCCTTTAATGCATTCCTGAAAATGGCTATGATTTCTTCTTGATTTGCTAAAAGTACATTTGATCTATTTCCATGCATTTTGAATATTAATTGCAGATTTCCACTCAAAGTAATGATCAAGCTCCTGTCGAATTGAATTTGTCGAACTCCCAAGACTTTTTTACCGATTATCTCAGGGAAAATGTCTGTGCTGTTTTTTTTAGCGCGTTGAAAATTTTCAGGAAATGACAAACAACTAAATTCCGGGCTTAAATTGGCTCTGAGGTATACTTCGTCCTTCTCCGAGGCGAATCCTAAAATGAGTTCATCGCGATTTTGAGAAAAGGATGTTAACAGGGTAAATTCACTAATTTTATCATGGAGCTGCTGGCTCAACCGCTTTAGAAAATAATAGTGAATGTGCATGGCTAGAGGTGAAAAGTTAAACCATCAAACGCTAATGATACATTGTCAGGTAATGTAGGATCAATGGAGCTATGTTTACCCATTCGATGCCCCATATGCGTGAGGTAGGCTTGTTCGGGTTGTAATTCGGCAATCACATCCAATGCCTCCATTAAGGTAAAATGCGATAAATGAGGGCTTTGCTGCAATGCATTTAAGACCAACACTTTTGCATTATATGCTTTTTTCAATTCTGAATCACTAATGGTTTTAGCATCGGTTATGTACACAAAATCATCAATTCTGAAGCCAAAAACAGGGAGCTTATGATGCATAACCAGGATGGGTAATATTTCTATATTTTCAATTCTAAATACATCATTTTCGATTTCGATTAAGTCGATCTCAGGAATTCCCGGGTATCTATCTTCTGCAAAAGCATAGGCAAATTCTACTTTTAGCTGTTGCAGGGTCATTAGATTCCCATACACCGGCATTGCTTTTTTCTGTAGAAAATTGAAGCTGCGGACATCATCGAGGCCAGCTACATGATCTTTATGTTGGTGGGTAAATAATATAGCATCGAGCTTACGAATATTGGCACGCAGCACCTGCTGTCTAAAGTCAGGCCCTGTATCTACAATTATGCTTAGTCCTTTCGTTTCAATGTGAATTGAGGTACGGAGCCTGTTGTCACGCGGATCGTCAGATTTACAGACTGCACAATCGCAGCCAATAACAGGTATTCCTTGTGAAGTTCCAGTACCTAAAAACGTTACTTTCAAAGTGTTTGAGCTGTTTTTTTAAGATCAGTCAATAGTTGCTGATTTTTAGGGCTAAGCCTTTCAAGATCAATTTCAATTTCTCTTAAGATTTCAATCAGGCAATTTATTTTACCTTCCAGCGAATAGAATTTATTGACGACCGCCACCTTCGATTCATTTAAAATACAATAGCCCGATTTGAATTGACCCTTTTCATAACGCAAGTGGTAATTGGTTTCTGAAAAAAGATCTTCGAGCTTGTTGAGGAAGTGCTTTGTATATTTGATTTCCATCAAACGGTATACTTTTTTACAGTTTCTACCAATAAATCAAAGTTGAGTGGTTTTTGTAAATAATCGTTAATTCCAGCCTCGGTAAAGTCTTCAAGTGAGTAGTTTCTGGCGTTTCCGGTAATAGCGATAATAGGAATTTTAGATTTTTTTTCGTCTTCGAGCGCCCTGATCTGACGGGCACATTCCATGCCATCCATTACGGGCATATTTATATCCATAAGTATTACATGAAAATAGTCTTTATGAAGAAAATCGAGAACCTGATTACCATTCTTGGCACTATGAATCTCATAATTTTGCATAAGCAGTATTTTTCGAGTCAGGTTTTGTATTACTGAGCTATCTTCTGCTATCAGTATTTTTTTGCTCATGGTTTATTATTTGTTTAAAATATCTGGGTAATATAGTATATATTCTTCGAATTTTTGATTGAGTTGGTGCAGTTTGGCTTCAAGGTTGTTTTGATTTCCATTTTTCAATTCACTTTCAATCTCTTTCGATAAGTTGGCTACTTTGTCAACGCCAAGTGTACCTGCGGTGCCTTTCAAAGTATGCAAGTTTACTAAAATCTCTGGATAATTTTCATTTTTAAGTGCTATTAAACAAGCATTGATCAATTCCTTTGATTCTATTTCAAAATCTTTAAAAACGCTTTCTAGCATTTCTTCGCCACCATACTTTTTAAGCTGATCGATTACTTCCATATTGATTATACTGTAATCATCGCTTTCTTGTAAAAATGTCTCATTTTGAATGAGATCTTCATTTCCGATTTTCTCAATATGTGCCAGTTCCCTCACTTTATTTAACAACTCTCTGGCTTTTATGGGTTTTGATATATAATCGTCCATGCCAGACTTGATAAACCGCTCTTTGTCTTCTTTCATTGCATAGGCTGTCATCGCTACAATCGGAGGCAGCTTGGGTAAGCCTAGTTCACGAATTTTCCGGGTTGCGGTTACGCCATCCATATCAGGCATCTGAATATCCATCAATACTATATCGTAATCTGCTTTTTGTACTTTATCAATTGCATCTTGGCCATTCACAGCTGTTTCTACTATGCATCCCGATTTTTTCAATATTTCTCCCGCTACTTGTCTGTTTACTAAGTTATCATCTACGACCAATATTTTGGGTTGGCTGTCGGCAAAAAAATTGCTTACCTGGGTATCAACTACCAGGCTGTCTTCATCTATTACTTCTTCAAAGGTTGTTTCGGCTTTGAAAGTAAACCAAAAGGAACTGCCCAAACCTAATGCAGAATATACACCAATATCACCGCCTAATAAACGACAAAGTTCTTTGGAAATGGCAAGACCAAGTCCCGTGCCGCCAAATGCTTTTGTAGAACTGTTATCGACCTGACTAAAGCTGGTAAACAATCGCCGCACATTTTCATTGGAAATACCAATACCCGAATCACTTACAACGATTTTTATAAGATTGCTATTGCCGCTTTTTGAAACAGTCTTAATACTAATGTTGATGGAGCCACCACCATCAGTAAACTTAATGGCATTCGAAGTTAAATTACTAATAATTTGCAACAGTCTGGTTTCGTCCACCAGTACTTTATCGGGTACATTTTTATCTATATGGAAATACAAATTGATGCCTTTTGATTGTGCCTGTTGCGAAAATAGCGCGTAAAATTTATCCATTGTGCCGCTTAAACGTACCGGAAATTTACGCAGCTCCATTTTTCCAGCTTCAATTTTTGATAAATCCAGAATATCATTCAAAATATTCAATAAGGTTTCCGAAGATTTCTTAATGGTCTTTACGTATTTATGTTGCTCTTTATTAAGAGGTGTTTCTCCTAATAGATCGATCATGCCAATCACACCATTCATAGGTGTGCGAATTTCATGACTCATATTGGCCAAAAAAGCCTCTTTTACTTTCAAGGATTTTTCAGCTACCTCTTTGGCATATTTAAGTTCTTGGTTAGTTTTCTTAAGTGTGGTAATGTCACGAGCCACACCTTCAATGTACTTTGGATGCCCATGCTTATAAGTAAGTCTAATATTGCAAATACATTGTAAAATACTGCCGTCTTTTGATATAATAGAAGCTTCGAAGTTTCGTACACTTTTCTCGCTTACCAACTGCCGAATCAATCCTTTGGTTTTTGAATTGTAAAGGTAATAGTTGGTGATTGAGTTGCCGATAACGTCCTGCTCCTCGTAGTCAAGCAATTCTTTGATGGATGGACTAATAAGCAATAGACGCCCTTCTTTATCGCAGCGGAAGTATACATCTTGAAATGACTCAAAAATATTCCTGAATTTTTCTTCACTTTCCTGCAGATCAAGCTCTGATTGTTTGTTTTCGGTGATATCATGGGCTATACCTGATACTTCGGTTATTTCACCATCTTCATTGTAAATAGGGTTAAGAAAAATCTCCCTCCAAATTTCTTTCTTGCTTTCAACATGGTTCAATTTTATTTCAAAATGATCCGAATTCCCATGAAAAACATTTTTATACTTTTTTTTCCAGAAGGGCTCAATTACTGCCGATGTACCTCCATTGATTGGCTGTACTTGATCAAGGAAATTGTAATCGCGGGCAGTTGTAAAGTAATTTTGATTGTAAGAGGTAAATTGTCCTTTTCTATCTATTGACCAAATCAGGTGGCTGCTGCTTTCGAAAATTGCCCTTTGCCGAGCCGATTGTTCATTTATTTTTTGCTCTTTTTGCTTTCGTTCAATGGCTATGGCAACTTGACCTGAAATAAAATCGAGCAGTTCCAGATCTCGGAAATTGTAAGTATTTCTGTTGTTGTAGCATTGTATGGCTATTATGCCTATTACACGGTTGTCAAGTTTTAAAGGCACACCCAACCAAATTTTTGGGATTTTTCCGTGGCTTACTACACGTTTGTGGTATTCTAGGTTCTGAATGTCTTTTTCATATAAAAACAAAGGTTTGTTAGAGCCCAACGCATATTCTGTAATGCCATTAGACATGGTTCGTTCAAAGCTGTTGTTTTCGTGCACTTCATTTTCATCAATGTAATATGAAAATCGAAGGATGTTTTTTTCAAAGTCAACCAGAGCGACATAAAAGTTGTCTGCTTCTATTATGTTTTTGAGCTCATTGTGTATTTTGGCAAAAAGTATCTGAAGGTTGTAACTTTGGATGGTCATGTTGGCAATCTTGTAATAAAGTGCCTGCGCCTTTTCAGCTCTACTTCTTTCGGTAATATCATGAAATATACCTTTGAACTCTATTGGCTTGCCATCGCGAAAAGTACAGTTTACCCCACCAGTCAGGAAAATCCTCGTGCCATCTTTGGCTACAAAAACTGTGTCAAATTTATCGAGTTTTTTACCTTCAACAATCAGTGCCAAAGCCACCATGGTTTTACTCATGTAGTCCTTATGAACTATGTCTTTTAGCTCCAGTTTTTCTATTTCTTCTTCTGTATAGCCTAGTTTTTCCTTCCATATTTTATTGACAAATTTAAATTTTCCATCAATAGAAAAAATCTGAATCAGGTCATTGGCATTGTCGAAAAGCTCTTTTAATTGCTCATTGGTTTTGCGTAGCTCTTCACTAATTTTTACTGTAGTGGTTATATTCTCACCAACAATGGTGACTCCGGCAATATGGCCTTTAATATCATAAAGGATGACATTGCTTAACTTCAAAATCTTGACACTGCTATCAAGGCTGCGTATTTTTACTTCAAAAGAAGGTGAAATTACTTTGTCACGAAAAATCTCTCTAAGGTGTTGGCGAAATGTATCGCGGTATTCGCGAACGACAATGTCTTCTAAAAAGTTAACTCCAATCAGGTCTTCTTTGGGCATGCCAATAATATCTTGCAAAGCCTGATTGCTGTAAGTGAGCTTGCCTGTATAATCAATTGAGAGCGCCACCAGATGCGAGTTTTCCAGCGACTTATGCAGTTTCTTTTCTGTTTCTCTTAGGGCAACTCTCAGGTTTTTTTCTTCTTCTCTTTTTTTATGATCGGTCAGGTCGATAGCTGCAAAAATATAGCCCGAAAAATCACCTGAGGTATCAAAAACGGGCATGGCCGACTCAAAAATCCATCGCCATTGGCCTTCATGATTTCCGATGCGATAGTTAAGGTCAAACCTGGTATTGCGATGCAGCGCATTATCAAGTGCCTGAATCACCCTATCTTTATCTTCTGGGTGTACCAGGTCAATCCAGCCTTTACCGGTTTGTTCTTTTCGCGACCTTCCGGTAAAACTGATCCATTGGTTACTTATATAGTAGTATCGGAGCTTGTGATCGGCCATTTTAAACAACACATGCATGGCCTCTGGCAAATTGATCGAAGGGTGCTCCGGGCCATCAGCTTGGTAGGTATTGAAATATTGGCTGATGTTCAAAATGGTAATGCCCAAGCCACAAAATTCACCATCTTTATCATGCATGGGTATGCCGGCCTCAAAAACTTCTTGATAGTTGTTGTCTTTACCTTGAACCAGGTATGAAACAAAATACCTTTTATGATACTTTAGTGCTTTTTCAAAAGCTGATTTTACCCGTTCTTTATCTTTATAATGAATAAAATTAAGCCAATTGCCCTTAGTATGATCTTTTATGGTTGAGCCACTTAGTTCCAACAGTCCGGGACTCACATAATAAATTTTGCCTTTTTCATCACAAAGACGGAACATTAGAGGCCCCTTCTCTACCAATTGTCCGAGCAAACCTGAAGATATTTCAATATTGTTGGTACTCGTGATTGGCCTATGCTCCTGTATATATAGACTCAGATTACTTTTTAAACTCTTTTTTAGCGCCATTAATTGAAAAGTAGCGCTGCTCTCATCTTTCTTTTGTAAAACAACTGTGGTTTGGTAGGGGTTTTTTGATGTGGCACTTTGACTTATGGTATTGAGAATATCTATTTCAGATTGTGTCTCGTTACTGTGAATTATTTGTGTAAATGCCTGTCCTTTGAGTTCGTTTTTCTCATAGCCTAAAAGCTCAAGCGCTTTTTGGTTGAGATCTGAAATAATACCATTAGTGAGTTGAATTACACCAACAACATTGCTGTTGTTGGTGTCTTCTATCTGAATGGTTTCTACATTTAGAAGGTCTTTTATTTCTTCTATACCAAAAGTGTTTTCAGGGAGCATATTTGGAAAATAAATAAAGAAGGGTTAAAGATAATTAAAATGCAACACCCTATCAATATTGTGCAAGATTCTTAGTCTTTTGTTTATTTTCGAATGTGTAAGTTTGCAATTCTGAATGGCAAGTTACTCAATGAATAAATCGCAAAACAAAACGCTGATTGTAATATCCGGACCAACCGCTGTGGGTAAAACTACCTTTAGTGTAGAGCTGGCAAAGAGACTAAAATGCCAGGTTATTTCCGCCGATTCCAGGCAGTTTTTTAAAGAAATGAAAATAGGAACAGCCAGACCCTCAGAAGAGGAATTGCAGGGAGTGCCGCATCATTTTTTAGGTTTTTTGTCTGTACAAGATTACTACAGCGCCGGAATGTTTGAATTGGACGTTCTGAGGCTATTAGAGCGATTGTTTAAAGTAAACGATTACGTGATCATGGTGGGAGGATCAGGCCTTTACATACAAGCTGTTTGTCAGGGCATGAACGAAATTCCTGATGTAGATCTGAGCTTCAGAGAGCAACTCTATCAAGAGCTTGCCATTAGCGGCTTAGATCCATTGGTAGCTGAGCTTGAGCGCAAAGATCCTAAGTATGCACAATTGACAGATCTAAAAAATACGCAACGTGTAATTCGAGCATTGGAAGTTATACGAGCCACTGGCCAGTGTTATTCATCTTTTAGAAATGATCAGCCTGTGAACCGTCCATTCAATATAATTAAATTGGGTATTGAAAGAAATCGTGAAGAACTATACGAGCGAATAAACCTAAGAGTAGACCAAATGATTTCTCAAGGCTTATTTGAAGAAGCCAAAACATTGTATACATACAAACACTTAAATTCGTTGCTAACTGTAGGTTATAAAGAAATCTTTGCCTATTTGGATGGAAACTACAGTAAGGAAGATGCCATAAGGGTTTTAAAGCGAAATTCTAGAAGGTATGCTAAAAGACAAATTACTTGGTTTAAAAAAGATGCAGAAACAAAATGGTTTCACCCTGACCATGTGGAACAAGCTATTCAATATATTAACTACCAAAATTGATTGATTACCATGACGAAATCTATCAAACTTGATTCCTTAAATATTTATCCGGTAAAGTCTCTAGGAGGCATTAACTTATTACAATCTAAGGCAGAAATGCGAGGTTTGAAATACGACAGGCGCTTTATGTTGGTTGACGATCAAGGTCGGTTTTTGTCGCAACGAGAGCATGCCCGGTTAACCTTATTAGGTACGAGAATTGAAGGTGACAGATTAATTATTTTCGAAAAAAATTCACCGCTAAATCAAAATTCAACTTCCCTAATACCCAATAGTGGAAACACGATAAATGTAAAAATTTGGAATGATACCGCTGAAGCATTGCTGGCAAGTGAAGCGACCAATTTATGGATTAGCGAATTTTTGCAAAGCAATGCCAGATTGGTGTATATGCCCGATACATCAACCAGACAGGTAGATCCGGAGCGTGTAGCTGAAAAAATAGACGTCGGTTTCGCTGATGCTTATCCATATTTGCTCATCAACAGGGCGTCGGTAGACCAAGTCTCCGATAAAGCTGGGGAAAAAATTCCTTTAGATAGGTTTAGAGGTAATTTGGTGGTTTCTGGAGCTGAGGCCTTTGCGGAGGATCGTTGGGAAAGAATTCGCATAGGGAAAACTATATTCAGACTTGTAAAACCATGTGCCCGGTGCGTGGTTACCACTATTGATCAGCACACGGCAAAAAAAGGGAAGCAGCCGCTTAAGTCATTGGCTGAATTCAGAAAACAAGGTAACAAAATCTTATTTGGGATCAACTTGATTTGCGAACAGTATGGAAAAATTGAAGTTGGTGCAGAAGTTGAAGTATTGTCTTCGCATTAATAAAAAAATGCATTCTGTAACCAACAATTGGATTTTTAAAAACATTCAAATATTAAATATAAAATGGAATGAAGGTAAAAAGTTTTATTTATTTTGTTGTGATCGTTTTCAATATAGCAGCTTGTAATCAGGCTTCTAATAATGATAAGTTACTTATTTATGGGCAACGCGATGTAGTAGATGTTAGGTATGAAGGTGGCGTAAAAGCTGATACAGTTTACCATAGTATACCTGATTTTGCATTTCTTAATCAAGACAGTGCTTTGGTTACCCAAAATACAGTGGAAGGCAAAATTTATGTTGCTGACTTCTTTTTCACGAGTTGTCCTACCATTTGTCCGCTAATGAAAACCCAAATGTTACGGGTTTATAAAAAATACAAAGACAACCCTTCGATCCTATTGTTGTCGCATACCATAGATCCGGAATACGACGATGTGGCATTGCTCAAAGATTATGCAGACAGGCTTGGGGTGAACAGCAGTACTTGGAATTTCCTGACTGGTGATAAGGAAGCTATATATGAAATTGGTCAACGTAGCTACATGGTGACAGCCGCAGAAGATGCGGATGAGCCAGGTGGTTATATACATTCCGGTGCATTTTTATTGGTCGATCCAAATCGTCATATCAGAGGTATATACGATGGCACTAAGGAAAAAGAAGTGGATCGCCTGATAAAGGATATTCCTAAATTATTATCAGAATTCAATCTATAGCTAAAGTACTGCTATTTAGTTAGCCGGTAAAGGAAATATTGAGGCCTGTTGCCTTTTCTGTCTATGCAAAAGCAGAGGATATACCAAACGAATTTAATACTTATGAGAAATGTATTGAAGTTGATTTTAGCAATTTTTTGTTTGGCACTGATATTTTCGTGTGAGCAAAAGAAAGCAAATGAAAAAGATGCAGGCATGGATCGTAAAGAGAAAATAAAACTTGCACAATACATGAATGAAGGTCGAGTATTGTACGAAAGACATTGTGCCAATTGTCATCAAAGTGACGGCTACGGACTTGCCCGATTGTACCCGCCATTAAGAAATTCAGACTATTTGAAGGCAGATATCCCTCGGGCAGTATGTATAATCAGATATGGTTTGAGTGGGGAAATTAAAGTAAATGAGCAGGTTTTTAATATGAAAATGGAAGGTATAGCCGAATTAAAAGACCTTGAGATAGCTGAAATAACCACTTACATCATGAATAAGTTTGCAGATTCGGTAGTACTGGTTAGTGTGGGTGATGTACGAGATTATCTTAAAAACTGTGAAGAGTAAATTAGTCTTTTGTCTTTATTTAGAACCTGCCTAAAGTATTAATCCTCGCCAATTGCAAAAGCAAAAAATTAAAAACGCTTATTGATCGGACACAAAAAGTTGGGTAAGTGATTTACCTACCCAAACGTCATTCAAAAATCTTATTTATGATTGTACGTGAGATTCGGCATTTGCAATGCTCTCTTCCATTAATTGTTTTATGCCATTTATATTGTTGTATTCCTGAAGCAAATATTCCATAGCTTCGTCATGCGGTAATACTTCTAAGTCTTGATTCTTTTTAAGATTTCGCATCCAGTGCATCATGGCTTCATGTGCCTGCTTAAGATCTTCTTTTGCCTGCTCAAGTTCAGCGATTTGCTCTTCGGCATCAATTTCAGTTTCGTCTATCGATTCAATTTTAGCGCTCAACTGGTTTTGCAGATATGTTATTCTATCCATTTCTGGCATTATTTCGTCATGAACAGCCATTACTTTGGTTACCATAAGTTGTTGTTCCGCTTTTTGTTTTTTCTGACCGCAGGCCAACATGGTAAACATTAGAGCAGTAATTATTATAATATTGATTTTCATAATCTTAGTGTTTTAAATTGGTAAGTGTTTAGATTCGATTGTATTAATGTTCAAATTTAACCTATTTTTTAAAAAATCATATAATTATTCCCATAATGGATATTTTTCGAGCTTTACTTGTTTTGAAAAAAACAAGCGGGTTAGTTCCTCAAATGATGTGGTATAATCAGAAACCATAAATGAGGATGTCTGTGATTTATTTTCATTAAATAACAGATTATTGTATTCAAGGTATGCTTTTAATGAAGCAGCGACGACCTCAGAACTATCCAGAATCTCAATACTATTATGATAATAGGCGGCTATTTGATCCTTTATAAGTGGATAGTGCGTGCAGCCTAGTATAAGTGCTTGTATATCTTTAAGTATAGGGTTTTTTAGATACTCACAAATTATATCCTGACTTATTTGTTTATTTATATAGCCTTCCTCAATCATCGGTACCAGCAAAGGTGTAGCTAGCGATTGTAAATCTATACCATTACCAAGGTCATCTATTTTCTTTTTGTAAACATTAGAGTGCACTGTTTGCCGGGTGCCAATCAATCCTATTTTTGAATCATGATACTTTTCTCGCAAATAATTTACCACAGGATCTATAACATTAAACACACATGCCTTCTTTCCTGTATATTCTTTAATCAATTCAAAAGCTGCTGCCGAAGCTGAGTTGCAGGCAATCAGTATGACCTTGCAACCAGATTTGAGCAAAATATCGCAAATTTTTATTGAGTAAGCCTGAATGGCTGCGGTAGATTTGTCGCCATAAGGTAAGTGCGCGGTATCACCAAAATAGATGAGGTTTTCATAAGGCATAAGTTTATTGACAGCCCTGGCCACCGTAAGGCCACCTATACCGCTGTCGAATATTCCGATTGGTTCTGATGCTTTTGGCATATGCAATTAATAAGTGAATTCGGTGTCATCGGCATGTACGCGATGGTAATGTGTGGGAATGTCAAACAAAGAATCTGGCAAAGTTTTCATATCTACTTTTTTAGCAGAAATAATCATGATTATAGCCTGGTCATCAATAGTCGATTCTGAATGCATTTTTAGTGGAATGCCACCGAGTTCTATTTTTGGGAACAGAGACTTGCTACTCAATGATGCTAATGGAATTATCATTGGCAAATCTTCAGTAACCCAAATAAACTGAATCAATTCTTGTCCACCTTGGTTTGAAGTTACTTTTAAAATACGGCACTCATAATCTAATATTTTTTCTTTTCTACCTGTATCCTCTGTTGTATAGATTGCCTTGGTTACAACAGGATGTTCCATTATTTCCCTGTTCCTATTGTTAATTAAATATGTTAGGTCAAAATCTTGTTTGTAAAGCACGTCACTTACAGGCAGATGGCTTACGGTTTTAACCAATGTTTGTTCATTTTTATAATAAAAGTCGAAATGCTCAGGAAGCATATCTGCATAGTAACTCTTAGGATCTCCAGCGGAGACTTCATATTTAATATACAATGAAAAGTTATTGTTGTGTTGGGCACAAGCAACAACTGAAATACATAAAAGTAATGGCAGTATGGAAATTGCCTTATTCATTTTTTAATAATTTGGCACAATTTAACATATACAGTGCAAACGAAAAACAGCGCACCTAAATATAAGTACGCTGTTTTGTATGAAAATCAAGTAAATTAATGTTCAATTAAAATTACTTCAATCCACGTTTTCTAAGCAAAGGGTCGATGTTAGGCTCTGCACCTCTAAATTTCACATACATTTCCATGGGATCTCCTGTACCACCTTTTTCAAGTATATTTTCTTTAAATGATTTGGCTGTAGTCGCATCAAAAAGGCTGGTTTCTTTAAAAGCCTGAAAAGCATCTGAATCGAGCACACCAGACCAAATATAGCTGTAATAGCCCGCTGAGTAGCCACCAGCAAAAATATGGTTGAAATAGGTACTTCGGTATCTTGGAATTATTTCATCGATAAGCCCTATGTTGTTCATAGATGCATTTTCAAAACTCGTTACATCTTGCTCAATAGGTTTTTGAATGGTATGGTAGTCATGATCGAGCAATGAAGCAGCCAGATATTCTACTGTCGCAAAACCTTGGTTGAAAGTTCCACTTTTTTCAATTTTTTCAATAAGTGCATCTGGTATTACTTCTCCTGTTTCGTAGTGCAGCGCATACATTTTCATGACCTCCGGTTCCGATGCCCAATTTTCCATGATTTGCGAGGGTAACTCTACAAAATCGCGGGGCACAGAAGTTCCCGAAAGGCTTTTATAATTTACATTAGACAATAATCCATGGAGTGCATGTCCAAATTCATGAAATAAAGTTGTAACCTCATCAAAAGTTAGCAGGGCAGGGGCATTGCCCGAGGGTTTTGAAAAATTACAAACTATAGAAATAATAGGGGGCACTCTGTTTCCATCTTCCATGGCTTGCTTTCTATAACTGGTCATCCAGGCACCACCCCGCTTACTGGCTCTAGGGTGGAAATCCATGTATAGAATTCCCTGATGTTCGTTATTTTCATTAAATACTTCGTATACAGTCACTTCTTCATGATAAACAGGCACATCCTCCAGCTTTTTAAAAGTTAAGCCAAAAAGCTTTTCAGTAACGGTAAACACGCCTTTAATAACATTATCGAGACTGAAATAGGGTTTTAACTCATTGTCATCTAAGTCAAATCTTTCTTTACGAATTTTTTCTGCATAGTACCGCCAGTCCCAGGGTTCCAATTCAAAGCCTCCACCTTCTTCATCAATCATTTTTTGCATATCCGCAGCTTCTTGCTTAGCCACTTTCAATGCAGGTGTCCATAAGCTTTGTAACAAATCATTTACATTTTCGGGTGTCTTGGCCATAGACTCTTCATGTACAAAATGCGCATGTGTCGGATACCCTAGTAATTGAGCGCGTTGCATACGTAAGAGTGTCATTTTTTTCAAAATGTCTTTATTGTCGCGATCGTTGTTATTGTCACCACGTTTCATATAGGCTTCCCAGATTTGTTTACGCAGTTCCCGGTTGTCAGCATATTGTAAAAAAGGCATGACACTGGGGTTTTGCAGTGTGAATATCCATTTACCTTCATGGCCTTCGCTTTTGGCAGTACCAGCAGCTGATTCAATTAGTTCTGCCGGCAATCCGGCCAGATCTTCCTGCTTTTCTACGATCAACTTGAAATCATTGGTTTCTGCCAGTATGTTTTGGCCAAATTGCAGAGTAAGCACCGATAATTCCTGGTTGATATTTCTCAAAATTGCCTTTTGATCATCGTTAAGGTTGGCACCACTGCGCACAAAGGCTTTGTAGCTTTTTTCCAGCAATTTTTTCTGCTCAGGATTCAAGTCCAAGGTTTCTTGCTCATCCCATATCTTTTTTACACGAGCAAACAAACTGGCATTTAAATAAATGTCGTCGCTATGGTTTGAAAGGGCAGGAGCCACTTCTTTTGCAATTGCTTGTATACTATCATTGGTATGGGCTGAATTTAAATTGCCAAAGACGAACGAAACTCGCGTCAAAAGTTCACCGGTATTTTCCATAGCTTCTATGGTATTGGCAAAAGTTGCAGGCTCTTCGGATTCGGCAATGGCATTAATTTTGGCTTTTTCCTGCGCTATTCCTTCTTCAATTGCGGGTTTGAAATGCTCATTTTTAATAAGATGAAAAGGTGGAACACCAAAGGGGGTGTCATAAACTTCGAAAAATGGATTCATCGGTTCGGTTTCTTTTTTTTCAGGGCTACATGACCATGCCATCAGCACAGTTAAGGCCATTAAGGTTAAAAATTTTATTCTCATTTTGTATTATTGTTAGTTAGACATACAAATCTAATAACAATAAACAGCTAATAGATCCTCATTGTTAATTATTTATCGAATAAGTTACAGACGGTATTAGTACTGTATTGTTGGCGGGTGCAATTGTATTATTACAATATTTAGCTTTATTATTCGTAGTCCAAATTTTAGGATTGTATTTTACCAAATTGCCTGGTGGTAGTTTTCTCTTAAATCACATTGTTGTTTCATAAAGCATTGAACGCAAAAAAGCGGCACCTGACTATGAATGCCGCTTTTATTAATTTTTATTTAAAATGCAGATTAAGACCTTTGAAATTAATGTGCTCCCATACTGGAGTTCGGTTTTTTATTTTTCATGTATATATACAGAGCAATAAAAAGCACAATCAATATTAATGGCAAGAGTGTCATATAACGCAAGGCTTCATTTTCACCTACGTTTTCAATCCATCCACCAAGTACAGGTAGTACCATCGAAGTGGCAACCATACCAGCTCCACCCATAATGGAAAGACCTAATGCGCCACTTTTAGGAATGTATTCTGCTACAAAACCCAACATAGTTGGCCAGAAGTAGCAAATGCCAACAGCGAATGTAATTGCAGCCATCATGGTGATAACCGGACCTTCTGCTACACTCATCCAATACATGCCCCCTGCAGAAAGTATTGAAGAGCCAAGGAGTACACCGGTTGTGTTAAGGCGGTGAACCAATGGCCCCGCAAAAAACCTACCTACCGCCATAATACCAGTAATAACAACCAAAATTATCATGGGGTTAACGCCTTTGTTTTCAAGAAGAGCATTGATCCATTGGTTTGTGCCAAGCTCGGTGGAGGCAGTTAAAAACATGCAAAATAAAATGAAAGGGAATAGCAAAGCTATTTTATTTATTACTTTACCTTCTACAAATACCATAACAACAATAAGTGCCAAAACACCAATGGTAACTGGTGATGAAAAGTCTACATTGACTGTTGACATGGAGGCGATGATGATCATCATGGTTACAGTAAGTATGATGGTATATGGGGCTCCAACGTTTTTGAGCATGTCCTTGTAAGATACTCCACTACTCACGCGCTCTGTTTCAGGAATTCGCTGGCCGAAGAACAAGAAGCCATAAATTGCCAAAGGAATAAACAGTAATCCGACCAAAATCTGCCAGCTTAGACCTAGCTGATCGAGCAATATCCAAGAAAGCAAACCTCCTATAACGATGCCTCCGGGGAACCAGACGTGAAACCTGTTGAGCATTTGAGTCTTTTTGTCGGGATAGATGGTGGCTACCAATGGATTGCAGGCTGCCTCTACAGCACCATTGCCCAACCCAACAAAAACGTTGGCAATAAATAGTGTAGTTTTGTCTTTGGCCATAATCAAGACCACAATACCCACAAAATGAAGAATAAAAGCTGACCAAACTACAGAACGGGTCTTTACGAGGTCAATAATAAGACCACCCACAAACATAGCAATGGTAAAGCCCCAAAATGCCGGTCCAAATGCCCAGCCAATATCTACTTTGCTAAGACCGTATTCATGATTAAACACATACTCAATCTTAGCCCTGATGGCAAAGGTCATGGATGTGACAAGCAAAGCAAGACAACTGGCTATAAAAAGTCTGTTCTTGTTAAAATTTTCCATCGTTTAATTAGGGTTTAAAAATTTGTTGTAAAAAATAGGATGCTAATCTAAAAAAATAGTTGAGGATATGTAACACCCTATTGATAATTTTAAATTTGTAAATTGCACTATGTGCGAAAATAGAAATAGATATGGAGTGTAGGTAATACAGGTTGAGTGAGTGTGGTGCACATTAACCAAGTTTATTTTTCTAGAAAAAAACAACATCAATTATAGTTTTGGTAATCAGTAATTCTCCTTAGTAATAGGTGAACCAAGTCTTTTTAGTGAGCTAGCCCAACTGCACCAAATGGATTTTTACTATTCTGCTTCAGCTTACCATATATTTTCATTACGCTTTCTGCATAACCACTTTGAATATAGTACCTGAGGCTTCTGAGGCTTCAAGTTCTATGGTACCTCCTAATGGAGAAATAATTTCTCTGGAAATGTATAATCCTAAGCCAGAACCACTTGCCTTGGTTGTGGCTCTAAAATACATATCAAAAAGTTTGGACTGATATTCTTTTTTTATACCTATACCATTGTCTGCAATGTAGATTACATAATTTTCAAAATCAGTATAGTCACATTTTACCTTAACGAAAGGATCATTTTTAGTTAGATCAGCATATTTTAATGAGTTGGAAATCAAATTGTTTAAAACAATTTTTAATCTTCTAACATCCGTTTTTATATATACTCCATCGGGTATTTCATTAATCAATAGTACATTTTTATTCAGCCCTTCATTTTCTTGTAAAAGTTCATTTATAAAAGGTTGCAAGCTGATTTCTTCAATATTGATATCAGCTTTTGTGTTTCGCGAATAATCCAATAGGTTTTTTACCAGGTTTTCGAGCTTTGCAATACTGCTTCCGATCATTTGCAGGTATTTTTGCTGATTGATTTCGCTTTTATCGTGTTCCATTAGATTTAACAAGCCAGTTACTGATTTTAAAGGCGAAATTAATTCGTGGGAAGCACTGTAAACAAAGCGGTCGAGATCTTGAATTACCTTGCTGAGTCTTTTGGTTCGTTCTTCTACTTTTAACTCTAGTTTTTGATTAAGTGATTGTAATTCTTCGTTGGCTAAATCTAGACTATTCTTTATAACCCCCAATTCTCTATGTTGGGCTGCCAGGTTGTCTCTTTGCGATAATATCTCTTCATTTTGGCTCTGTAGTTCTTCATTTTGAGCCTGAATTTCATCATTTTGCACCTGTATTTTCTGGTAAGAATTGGTCAGTGCATTATGACTATTAGAGAGTTCTTGTGTTCGGTTATCTACCAAGATCTTAAGGGCTTCATTCTTTCTTCTTATGGCATGAGTTCTCCATAAATATATAATGATGAATAAAAAAATAGTACCAAAAGCTACCGCAGACTTAAAAAGTTTTGTGTTCCACAATGGAGGCTTGATAGAGATTAAAACAGGGCGTAGTTCTACAAATTCATTAGGGGCTATTTGAGCTCGAAGTTTAAAAGTGTAATTTCCTGGAGCAAGTGCAGGCAAGGTTATTTTTCGGTTTTTACGTTGGTTTATCCAATTGGAATGCACTGGTTCCAACCTAAACTGGTATTGTATTTCTTCTGCCTGTGTGTACGAAATAGCTGCATAGGTAAACTCAATATCCGATTGGTCATAGTTGAGCGATAGATCGAAAAGTATAGAGTCATTTCTTTGTCTTATTTCTGGTATAAATTCTCTGTTATTGACAATAGTATTGGTAATTACCAAGCTTGCTTTGACAGATTTCGAAAGAATGTCATTTGGATTAAAAACGACCAATCCAGTGCTGGTTCCCTTGACGATCATAGCCGAATCGATTAGGGCATTGGATCTAAAGTTGAATTTTGAAGCTGGCAAGCCATCGCCCTCATGAAAGTTTACAATTTGCAAATTGTCTATATCAAGCATACTTATCCCATTGGCAGTACCAATCCATAAGTTTCCATTTCCATCTTCAGTCAATGAACTGACTATGTTGTTGGCAAATCCTTCATTTTCTGTAAATTTGATGATGGTTTCACTGTCTATATCAAATAAATTCAACCCACCACCAAAAGTACCTAAACACAATAAGTTGGATCGAGTAAAATGAACGTCGGTTATGTGATTTTTACTAATAGAATTATCGTTTTGTGGATCGGCAGTGTAGAAATCTATTCCAACAAATGTGCTTGCATCGTATCGCTTTAGTCCATAGTAACTTGCTACCCAAAGGTTGCCAGATTTATCAAAAACTCCCTTAAGCGCTCCTCCTGACCACGGCCATGCTTCGATAAACTCAAATTGGCCAGTCTTTGGCTCAAACAAGTGCAAACCTGCTTCATTAGTACCTACTAAAAACTGACCATTCCCAAGATCTTTTATGAATCTAACGTCGTTGTCTTTTAATTGATTTTTATCTGATGAATTGACAGCCAGGTATTGCTTGATTTTATTCCCATCTTTATCACAATGTATCAATCCATGTAGATAAGTGCCAATCAACATATCATCACCATAAGGGCAAATAGCCAATATATCTCCAAGGTAATTCCACTTCTCAACAGTTGATATTCGTTTATTATTTTTAGTATTGAGATTAAATATGTTGATCCAACCTGACCGTGTCCCGATGGCAATTAGATTGTTGCCTAAAGAGGCTATGGACATTACTATATCATGACTTAAGGAGTTTGCATTACCTGCTTCATGGTTAATTAATAAGAACGGACTAGCATATGGATTGAAAATTTTAAAACCATCGCTGTATGTGCCTCCCCATACAAAACTTTCGTCATCAATATAGAGTG
>DAIQNU010000009.1:0-24724 GCA_036788235.1 Cyclobacteriaceae bacterium | reverse complement strand
TCTGTAATCTTATATATTATTATTGATAAAAAAGCACATTATATAGAAATTAATAGTATAATTTAATGCAATTATATTTAATGTGTAATAGAAATTTATACTAATCAATTATGGTATGTAAATATTACTATAAAATGAATTATATGTTCTTTTTATATATGTATTAAAAAGTTATTTAAATAAATAATAATTTTAAAATAATTAATAATTAATTAATGATGGAAAAGAAATTAATGTATCTGGAAACAGCTTTTATTGCCATTTTATTTGTAAGTATATTATTACAGAACTTTGATGTTTCAGTAATTGTACCTATCAGTATAGCATTGGGTGGGTTGGCATTGGTTTTCTTCCTAAATGCCTATGTGCCAAAATCTCCATCGCCAAATCAAGACGATAAAACATTGGGATTTAAAGATTTGCTTGTTCAAAGCATACTTCCAAAAGTATTATGGATTAGTATGGCTGTAAGTGTATGTGGTTTGCTTTTTTATGTGCTTAAATTTAAAGGATCAATGAACATGATGTTCATGGGAGGTAGTACAATATTAATAGCCGCTCTCACGATACTTGTATTTAAATTTAGCGGCACCAGAAATACTGCAATGGCCATTGCAATTTTATATAGAGCCATACCCATATTGTTAACGATTATTTACATTCGATTTTATTGATGATTACTAATTAATTTACTGTTTTTAAATCTTCAAACGGAGATGTTATGATACCCAAGAGATTTTGTTGAAACAAGCTAGTACATTAATTGGTTTAACTTATTGTTATAACCTAAATCTTATCAATATGAAAGCTATTTGGAATGGAACTGTAATCGCCGAAAGTGACGATACTGTAGTTGTAGAAGGAAATCATTATTTCCCAGTTGCTTCTTTGAACCGGGAAGTTTTAAAAGATTCAAATACGCAATCAGTTTGTCCTTGGAAAGGCACCGCGAGTTACTATACCATCGATACTTATGGAAAAGAAAATAAAGATGCTGCCTGGTATTATCCTAAGCCCAAAGAAGCTGCAAAAAAAATTGAAGGCAGGGTGGCTTTCTGGAAGGGTGTAAAAATAGAATCCTGAAGCTCTATTTGCCATTTATAAATAACAATCTGAGCTTCATTCTACATTTTTTGAATGAGTTTTATTTAACTACAACCAATCGTTTATTCACGCGTGTCTTGTCAGGATATTCAATTTCTGCATGATAAAGCCCGGAAGGCCACATACTTGAATCAATGACTATGCTTCCATCAACAGATTGCTCGGCAACCATATGTATACCAACAGAATTAAATATTCTGAGCTTAACATTTCTACTATCTGATGCCAGTTGAATGTTGAATTTATCGCGAGCGGGATTTGGATAAACCAGTACATGTGACTTGTCACCAATATCTTCTAAAGAAGTTACCAGATCAGTAGGTAGATGCGGTGGTGAATCAAGAAATTTAGACTGATATATTTGCCGGGTTGTTTCGTCCTGAATAAAAGCAAGAATACCAACATCCTCAAGCTGCAAAGATCCGGGTGGCGTCCAACTGTAGGTTAGGGTAGTATCTGTTCCTAAAGCAAGACCCTGATGAAGCTTAACACCGGCGGCATTAGGTATCATTTTTCGCATTACATAAGTATAGGTTTGTGCATTTATATCCAGGGTTTTTTCAACCAAGGCTACATGTATGACTGCTGTGTTTGATAAATCCTGTTTGGCATTAATAGTTAAATCTATTGTTAATTTGGCTGGATCATCGGCTCGAGTATTTAATTCAACAATCTCAACACCCGCTGGAACCAGAGAGCTATTATTGTACTTAGTTTGCACCCAATTTTGAAAAGGACTATGATCTGCGTAGCCATCCATTAATACAGCGGGTGGGTTGGTAATACCATAGTAAAAAGCTCGACCACTCGCATCGGCTATATTGGTATTGTAAATTGGGTCAACCTGGGGTAATCCTAAATGATATTGAAGCTTAATTATTTCTTCGTTTGAATAAGGATTTAGAAAATTTTCTACAAAATTATTGTAGGTACTCATGCTGTTGGAAACGTTGGTAAAATATTCCATTAAAACCACATGGTCTCGAGATCCTAGCAACAGATTATCCACAGCAAAACCTTCAATATCTTCGCTAGCCTGACTACTTTGGCCACCAAAGGCAAATCGCAACCTAACGTTCTCCCTATCAGCTATATTGGCTGGAATGTAAGTATCTAACGGAAAACGCGCAGTTCTCCATGAAAGTGAGTCAATAATTTGTGACCAGCCAAACTGATTCAGGGTTTGATTGCCAGGGTTGCCAGCTATACCTGAGCGGTTGTACCAGTTAATGCCGTCATTGCCTTGAGATGACCCTATAGTAGTCCAACTACTTTCATTTTCGGTATCGTTACTTGAGTTTATCTGAAATACCACACCATCGAACTGATCAGCCGTCAGATTGCGCATATCGAAACTGATCACAGGTCTAGGTAGATTGCTAACATCCACACAAGGTAAATGTAACCAAGATTTTTCGTCAGGATTGTAATGGCCATTGGCATTGGTTACCCAAGCACCACCCATGCCGTTTTCAGAAGAATCACTGGTAATGTACTTAGCAGAACTTGTATGTAAATATGCATGTTCCCAAGAGCTGTTAATGCCTCCAGCTACCCAATGGCCATGACTATCATTTAAAGACTCAAAGTACCTGTCCGAAGCGGTTATAGCGCCAGCATGAGGAACTCGGTACACCGGCTTTTCCATTATATCCGTACAACCCAAATTTGAAATGATTCTTAGAGAAGCATCAAAATTCCCGTAGTTAGTATAGTCATGCTCTGGATTTTGCAATGTACCTGTTGTGTTGGCTTCATTTAATGATGCATTAAGTGGTGGACTATTACTAATTTCAAAACCATCACCAAAATCCCATTCTATGGTGGCTATATTGCTATGATTAAAATTTGTGATCAATTGAAATTCAGCATTTTGACCCTCACAAACGTTAGTCCAACTGAAATCAACATCTGGTATGAGCCCAATTTGTACTAAATCGTCTTTTGTAGCTTCGCATCGCCTGTCGGTAAATACCTGTAAAACCGGTATAAAATTACCACTGGCTTGATAAGTAACTTCGAAAGCATGGTTAATGGTATCCATTCTGTCACTTTCGATGATTTGATTATTACCAAAATTCCAGTTATAAGAAACAATTTGTGAACCGTTGGCATTTACACTAGGTGTAAAACTAACTGGTAGACCTATGCAGCCATCTTCAATTTCAAAATCGACCGTTGGAACCGCATGTATCGGCGTAGTTTTAGTGATACTGCTAGTACAATTTCCTTCGGTTACATCTGTGGTGTACGTGTATGAAATGGTATTTGATGAAGGATTGGCTGTATTTAAGCCTGAATGTGCAGGGTCAAAGCGACCTTCGCCTCCCGAAAAATTGGTAACCCAAGGCCCACCTGCAAATGTCCCGCCATTCCAGTTGCCTCTTAGCTGTACCAAATCTTCACTCTGACAATACCCATTTACTTCATTTATTCCAGAAAAATCGACAACTGGATTGCTATAAATATGAATTTCTTGTGTAAAAACAATATCAAACAAACCCAAAAACCTATACGTTCCTGTAAATAATTTACTACCACCACGAGCCACATGAGTATTTAGAAATCCATTAGTACCATTGTAGCTGAAGCCCTGGTTTACTACTCCTGTAGCCACATCGCGCATACTTACAGATTGTAATGTTAAAAATGCATAAGAAACCGGATGTAATACAAAATTACCGTCTTCAGAGCAGTAGGTGGCTTCCAAATTACTAAAGATGACCTCTGTATCGATTACTGTTATAATAAAATCAATTTCAGTTACACATCCCTGGGTATTCGTAAATTTCATTAAGATATTATTGGAACCTACGGTAGCTGAAGATGGGATAAATTGATTGTTAGAAATACCATTTCCAGAAAATACCGAAGTACCTGTGACATCACTCAAATGTCCGAGTAATACAGGCTCTGAATCTGTTGTGTATAAATTACCAGGTGCCTCAGGATCGTAAGTAATTTCAATTTCGTCTGTAGGTGTGGGCTGATTTACATTGACCGTCACAGAAGATGATGCAAATGCACCACCACCATCATTTACCTGTAAAGTATACACCGTAGTTTGAGTAGGACTCACAATTGGATTTGAGCTTTTGTTGTTGCTGGCATTGAGCGAGGGATCAGCCGGACTTGCTGACCATTGGATATTGTAAAATCCAGTGCCGCCATTTACGGTAGGATTGGCGCCCAAGGTAGTTTGTATTCCATTACATATAGTGCGGTTGTTACCCGCATTTGCCGAAAGGCTTGAAACTTCCACGTTGGCAGTTTGAGTTAAAAAACGTTCGGTACATCCAGTAGAATTGGCTCTTACCATAAACTCATATGTGCCAGTAGAACTAAGATTGCCAGTTGGTAAAGCAATTTCATCGTCATTTCCCGCAACTGCAACTCCAATATTGGTGGCAGGTGCAGGTATCAATCTTCTTAACAAATAATTGACACCAGTCTGTGTAGGTTCTACCAAAACATTTGTCGAACCATTTTGCAATACGATAGCATCTTGTGCAGTAACAGTAGCAGCAATGTTTATAGCAGGCTTTATGGTCAGGTTAGTGCCCGAAATAGTGGACAATGAATTTCCGGTATTGGTTACACTTACCGGAAAAGTGCCTACGGCCAACCCACCGGGAACGGTAATTACCAAAGGGCTTGGGCTAACAACAGTTGCAGAAACACCATTAATTTGTACAGTGGGATTCGCCCCAAACCCGCTACCATTGATGGTAATGTTGTCGCCTACACAGGTTTGAGAAGTACTAAAACCTGTAATATTTGGCGCAGACTCAATACTGAAATCCCACGTAGTAGTGCTGGATATACCTGTGAATATATTACCGAAAGCATCTTGAAACACATTATTTCCTATCCGCACATTGTAGGTAGCGCCATTAGAAAAAGTAAATGGAATTTGATTCAAAAGAATGGTTACTGTATTTCCGCTGATACTGATCACATCTGCATCATCTTTATCAATTTCGGCTTCTTCTGCAAATCCAATTCCAATTCGTATTCTTTCATTGTCTCCACTGACAATCCCCGGAACCGGAAAAACATCTTTATTGAACTGTATAGTTAGTGTAGCAGTACTCGCTGGTAAATTTGTCGCATTGTCAGCAGGAGTAGTGGACGTGATTACCGGTGGATTGGTATCGTTTTGGGTAGTAAATGACCAACCAGAACTCGAAGTAATTCCAGCAAAAAAATTTCCGGCCAGATCCCTAATGGTAGTGGCTGGGATGATCACATAGTATTCTGTACTGTATAAAAGTGGATCGGTTGGATTAATGGTAAGCGTATTGCCAACTATAGATACAGCGCTAGTAACATCAAAAGACTGAATCAAACTGTTATCACTACTGAGTCTCAATTCTATATTTCCCGATCCTGCCTGGATGTTTTCACTAAACTGAGCTACAAGGTTGTTCGTTATGGTGAAATTGCCCGAGGTATTCGCAGGGTTGAGTGAATTAATAGTTGGAGCCACTGTAGTTTCAAAACGCCAATTAGTAGAGCCAATAATGGCCGATGAAGGGGTAGAGAGCCCATCATCTGTTATCACAATGCCTGGATCTGCTTCAATATAATAGCTAGTGGCAGCAGACAATACTCCTGCAGCCAAATCAACTGAAAAATCCTCGGCGACTACCGTTCCAGTGGTTACGTCTACCATTGTGACTACCACATCATCGCTCAAATTTCTGATGATTATATTTCCACTACCGAGTGTTACAGGTGTGTTATAGGTAATCGAAATAGTTATAATTGCTGCCTGGTTTACATCAATTGCATTATGCGCAGGTGTTCGATTCACGATGTTTGGCTGTGCCCATGCAGTGAAACTGCTCAGCATTATAAGCATCAAGCCGCTTAGCAGTTTCATTTTTGAATATGTGTTGACCTTAATCATTAAGTGCTCCGTTTTTATTGGTTTTTACTAAAAACATCATAGATTTTCCCTGCAATTCATGGTTGCCAAATATTAAATACCCACCATCACTTGTTTCTAAGATGCTTCTGCCTCTTTCATGCCCTGTACCTCCATAAGTGTTTTCCCATAGTATGTTGCCGAGTGGGTCAGTTTTAATAAGGTAAATGTCATCGCCACCACCGCCAATAGAAATGCCATTAGCAATAATCGTTGCTTTTGTTCCTAATAAAATATAGCCTCCGTCTTGAGTTGCAGTTAGTGCCAAACCTGTATCATTGCCTACGCCACCAATTACCCTTTCAGAGCCTGGCACAATAGCACCCGTATTTTGGGTTCGAAAAAATAAAATGTTAGAGGTTCCACTTGAGTTGCTGGTTCCAATGGTGGCATAACCTCCTAGACCTGGAGCAATGTCATTTGCGCTGTAATTGAAGGGATCATTTTGACCAAAAGCTTCATTATTAATTCCTTGTGTATTTGATAATACCACAGGAATATTGATATAAGATTTTGAAGGCAACTGAAGCACAGTACTGGCCCAAATTAAAGCGCCTTCGGGGGTTACATGAAGTGATTTACCAACTCTGTAACTACCATTAACCAGACTATATTTTTGTATCCACTGCTGTTGTAGATTATTTTCTTGTAAAGCGAGCAATATTACTTCTGAAACATTGGGCTCGGTTTCTTTTGTTCCAAGGATCAACACATCGCCATTTTGATCCATTGCCAATGAATATCCTTTTGTATTTTTGAGCTCACTATCAAGCGTATATTCCTGTCTTATAGCCCCTGTGAGATCAAGCGTCATAACATGTAGTGCCAGTGTATTGGTTTCTTCTGTGCTGGTCATTAGCTTATCACCAGTAATAACATAACCGGACGCAGTGGCCATTACTTTTTTACCTGAAACATTATGATAATAGCGCTGCCATATGGTATTGCCATGCTCATTCACTTTTATAAGATTTATAAATTGTGAACTATCAGAAAAACCATTTCCTAAAAGTAGATATCCGCCATCAGGTGAAGCTATCATTGCTTCAGCGGTGTTTTGTGCTGTAGTGCCAAAAAATTTGATAAATGTATTTCTGCCACCGGGATTTACATCCTCTGGTTGCTGGCAAGCGCTCAAAATCAGCAGACAAATACCCAGGAAGTTTCCGATCTGAATAACTTTATTTATCATTTGCGTAGCTTCTTTGGTTTATAGATGTTGAGTAGATAGCCAGTTGAAAATATGGCATTGTTGATTTTGAAATCGTGATAGGGCCCATAATAATCAAAGAAGTATTCCGGGTTGGCATTTAGTATATTTTGTGCATCAGAAATGGAGGTAAGGCCATGACTATAACGTGCATCAAAAACAAGGTATCCCCGTCCAAACTTGTATTTTAGGCCTACTGAACCAACCACAGATAGATTCCATGAATTTCTTCCAGCATTTTTAAAATTTAGGGTTTGCTCTCTTACCGCCTGTGTGCCTGTTATTTCTCGGGTGGATTGTATATCATTGCGTACCAACATACCACCTGAAAGACCTGCACTGATGTAAGGGTACCAACGTTTACTTACGTTGAAATTATAGGTAAAGAGTATGGGCAACTCAATCCAACTTTGTCGCTCTAAAAAAGATTGAGAAGAAACCAATGTGCCATCTTCGTTTTGGAATAAATCGCTACTATAATCAAAATTTCTATTGGTAAAATGTAGTTCTGGATTAATACTCATCCGATCATTTAGCAAGATCTCTAATACCACTGAAGCCTGGAAACCCAACTTTTGCAAGTATTTCCCTTGTAAGTCTGAATTATTGCCATCATTGGCGGCATTGTTAGCTTGTATATTTATCAGACTATAGTTAGCACCAATTCTACCACCCAGACGTAAAATTGGCCATGTTCTGAAGGTTTTGTATAGAATAATGAATTCAGTAGGTTCTACCAGTTCATTCATCACAAATTCAGGGTCTGTGCGAAGTAAATTCAACATGGCTTGATCTGCATCTTCGAGCTGATCAAGATATATATAGCTTATTGTCAGCAACTTATATGCCTCTACTTTTTCATCTGTGGTAAAGCCTGAGTTTATGCAATCTTTCAGGAGTATTGGCAATTCATGAAAGCGCCCTTCTTCATATATTACCCGAGCATCTTTCAATGTTTGCGTACATACCTGTTGTGCTAGTAGAGCCTGCGAGGAAACCAGCATTATGGGCAAAATCAGTAGTATATAAAATATTCTATTCCGGAGATTCATTGTCATTGCAAGTTTTTTGATAAATAAGATCCGGATCGTTGCCCACAAATGTATGCCATTCATCTAGTGTCATATTTCGATCTATGGTTTGACAAAGTTTATCGGCCATGGCTTCAATATGGGTCGCCCATGTTTTTACTATGGTTTCTTGTGTACCTGCCAATAGTTGATTGTTGTCAGGACTAAATGCCACGGTCCAAACCCAAGTTGGGTGATCTTTTAAATTTATAGGTTGCGCATTCAGGTTTTGTCTATTCCACAATTTCACTGTTTTATCTCGTGAGGCACTCGCTATAAAGCGGTCGTCGTGACTAAAACTCAAATCCGTAATAGGAGAGGTGTGCCCCAAAAGCGCCTTGGCTGGTTGCATAGAAAATAGTGTGAAATAAGTGAGTATGCCTGATTCATCGCCCACAACTACCGAATTGCCTGATCCTGAGGCTATGGCTACAAGTTTAATATTGTTGCTAAAAATCTCTGATTGCTTAAATCCATTTTTAACATCAAAAAGATATACCTTACCATCATTACCGGCGCCTAAAAGCCAGCTTCCATTGGATGTGAGTGTCAAGTCATTGAGCTGTACATTTGTATTGGCTACTTCTTTCACCTCCTTGAAATCATAATACTTTATGCTTCGACCTTGGTTGTCAAGGGTAAATATACCTTTGCTATCCGGACTAAATATCACATTCCATATATGACCTTTATAGCCATTGATTCGCTTTGGAGCGGCATTGGATTGACTTATATCAAAAAGCTCAAGATAGGTATTTCCAGCATTCGAAAATTCACCGCCAGCAGCGAGCCACTTATTATCTTCGCTTGCAGAGAGCGCTCGAATTACATGGTTTGTCCTTGTTCCAATAAGTGTATCTGCCACCCTTGTGTTGTTCTGCAAAGTCCAGCGGAGTATTTTTCCTTGAGTATCGGAGGAATAAATATAATTACCTGATTTATTTGAAGTGACGGCTCTTACACCTTTATTATGACCTGCCAAATTTTCTACCAATGGATCATTGACGCTTTTTAGGGCTTCATAAAGACCATTGTAAATGTCGTTGTCATACTCATCTCCTTTATAGAATGTATTAAACATGTAGGCTTGCTGTGCCAATAAGCCTTTAATATCTTTCTGTTCATTTCTGAATTGTGTAGATTTAATAGACATAGCTTTGGCTATAGCCAAGTAGCGTAACCTGTCGGCTCTTGCTTTTGCTTCTATAGCAATTAATCTTTCGCGCTCGGCTCTTTGTTCATTTTCTAAGGCAAGCTTTTCGTTCATAATCGCTATGCGCTCATTTTCTCTTGCCAGCGCCTCTCCTGCAATGGCTCTTTTGGTTTGTTCATTAGCAAGTATTAAGTTTTCTTCTGCACGCAGTCTTTCTTTATCTGCAATACTTTTTTGTTCTAATGCTTCTCGCGCATTTATTTCTGCTCTTTCTTTCTCATACAAAGCTTCTTTTTCATTGGCTAGAGCAAGTTCTTCATTTGCGATGGCCTGCTTTTCATTAGCAATGGCAGCCAATCGAGCTTGCTCTGCTTGCGTCTGTTGGTAAAAAGCATATATCAAAAATAATATCGATATCAAAGTTGCTGTGGCCAAAACGAGTGCTGTAATACGTGCGTTGCGTAATCGCTGTTTTTGCTGTAACTCCTTTATACGCTGCTCTGCCTGAAAATCTCTTTCAGAATATTCCAGAAAAGTCATGGTGCGTTCAAAAGCCACATGATGGCGCTGACCCCAAAGCAGGGTAGGTTTGTGTTTTTCTTTCCAGTTGAGAGCCAGTTGCAAATCTGGTGGTCGCCAAAGTGCAGCCTTACCTACCTGATACATGGCAGCAGCTTCCGAAAGTCGCAGGTACATTTGCACCGCTTCTGATTCATCGTCTACCCAGTTTTTCAACCTTATCCATATTCGCATGAGACTTTCATGTGAGATATCGATCATAGATTGACTATTGAGTGGCACAGAATACGCAGGCGTAAGTAAAGATCTGCTGGGCTCTCTGAATTTGTCAATAACTTCAATCACATCAGCTTCACTTACTTCGGTTATAGCAGCTATGTCTCCCAATCGAGTTGGACGACGCACACCAAAGCTATCACCTCGTTTTTCGGTTATAGCCTTGAATATCTTCTCACAAACTATTTTTTGGGTATCATCGAGCTCATCATACGCTTCGTTAGCATGCATAGACAATGCCTCTGACATGGTACCAATGGCTTCATAATGCCGAATGTCAAGAGGCTCGTCACTATATTCCTGGTTGTTCTGCCAATAGCTCCAGGTTCGCATAAGTGCATGCTGTAATATAGGCAGCTGATCTGCTGTATCACCTAAGTCATTCAGAAGTAATTGAACCAATCTTTGGGTAATGGTGCTGCCTCCTACCGCTACAGGGCCTATAATAGCCCGGCGTTTTTGCTCCCTGGTCATTTGCGGGATCAGATAGTGGCTGTCATTTATTTTCTTGGTAAGATCAGAGAACTGTGCGCATTCACCAATAAAATCAGAGCGCATGGTAATAGCCACATATATTGGAGCATCGCTATAGTTTATGGCTTCGATCAAAAGATTTACAAAAGCTAGTGCTTCATTGACCATAGATGCATCGCCATGTTCTTTGAATCGAAACAATTCTTCAAACTGATCGATTAATATAAGGTAATTTTTGTCTTCACTGCGCCGTGATTGCAAAATTGCCTCTACGAGTCCTAATGAACTACTTCGTAGTAAGGTAGTAACAATGGTTTTCTTTATTTGTCGTTTTTCAGCATCTGCTTCTTTATAGTCGATCTCGTGCTCAAGAAGTGATTGTGCGAGATTTTCTATTGGCCCTGCACCAGGTCTGGACACCACTACTTCCCAGTTGGGGGAAATCTCAGTAAGGAAACCTCCATAAAGTATAGGTAAAACCCCACAATATATAAATGACGATTTACCACTTCCAGAAGGGCCAATAACGCCAATAAATCTGTTTTTTGAGAGCTTTAACAATACCTCATCACTTTGTCCCTCTCTGCCAAAAAACAGATGACTTTCTTCAATTTTAAAAGGACGAAGACCCGGGAAGGGATTGGCTGTTACTTTACTTAAAACCCCGGTTTGATATGTTGTATTTGAGTTTTTCATGTTATCCTTTTATTTCACTTAAAAAACTCATTAATGAATTTAGGGTACTGCCATTTTCACCACAAATCATTTTCAGATTTTGATTTTTGATTTCAGTCACCTCTAACCACTCTTTTTTGCTGCTTACCAATGCCTTGCCTTGTATAGGTTTCATCCGGCCAAAACCTGGCGCCTTAAGCAAATCCAAAAGCTTCATACTTAGCCATTGATCATTTACTTTGTCTTGGTAAACAACTGCTATATCAAATTCGCGAAGATTTTGAATGTGTTGTTCACGCAGTTCAAGCAAATCTCCCTTAAAACGTGGCAACAAAATGAGGTAGCCAGCTTTTTCTAGTTCGGCAATAAGTGGTTGAACTTTAGTTTGATCTAACTTGTCATGTACAATGTATGCTTTGGGCTTGCTGTTTAAGTTTTCTTTTGAATAGATTCTTTCTACTTTCAATTCTGCCAATTCTTCCCGCAAATAGTTCTTAAAGTCTTCTAATGGAGACTGCAAAATTTCTGTATTTTCAGAAGCTATGGTTTCCCGCTTTATACTTTCTATAAATGTTCGTTGTTTTTCGTTTGCATATTGAAGCATTGGAGATATCCAAATTAACCGGGATAAATTTGATTTTCCTTCGCTCAGGTTGCTTAGCTCTGTCGCTACCTGGTGTTGAATGTCTACAACTGAATATTCGCTATCGGTTAATACTTCTCCATAGAAATTGCCGATTAGATGAATCGAAAGTCTGCACTTCTTCATTTCTGAAGCAATAGTTTTTTGTAATACATCTTGCGATTTCGGCAATGCTTGCTCAGGTAATACCTTATATCCGTAGCGTTCAAGTTCTCTCTTTATAATATTGCGTTGTATACTCAAATCGAATGAAGTTTCAGCAAGGTAAATAGTAGACCTTGTTTTAACTTTATTATTAAGTATATGAGTTGCTTCTGAATCTGACAATGCTTTATTGATCTCATAAGCCAGATCGATCATTTTCATCCAATATCCATGCTCTGCTTCACTATTAAAGAACTCTGTATAGTCTTCTACAATACCATTGTCTAGATTTAATTTATAAAGGTCATATCCAGTGTTTTCTCTAATTTCTGTGGGTTGCTCATGAGGCGGCAATGGTGTTTTTAAAACCTTGAAAATTCGTCTGAGGCTATCCTTTTCTGCAATTTGTATAAATGATTTCAGCACTTTAAGACAACCTTGATCTTCGATAAAGTTTTGTGAAAGTATGGGAACAAGGGTTTTAAATTTCACAGTATCGAAAGTATGGTCTGCTACGTCTCCCGTGTGTAATACAATGGATGGAGCGGCACCAATTACCTGTGCAAGCATCAATTCCAGAAATTTTCTAAAATTATTTATCCAGCCACTGTTGGCTATTTCTGAAGAGCCATCTGCTTGACTATATAGAATAAGTATGTCTTTTTCTTGGCTCATGGTTATTTATTCAGAAATTGTATTTACTAGGTTAATCGATTTATTTTTGCTTTTTATAAAGCCACGCGCCAACTCATGATGATTGGCCATTACATTGAAAAACTCATGTGTAGAAAGTGCAAGCACAATTGCCGCACCAGTAGATTCTAAGATTGTTGGTGTTTGATAATTATGTAAGTCGAAAATTTTCCCAAACACTTCACCAGGTTTACATTCAGCTAATACTGCCTCATTTTCTTTGAAGGTCACCTCACCCTGGGCAGTAATAAAGATTTGATCCTCATCGATTTTTGGATTAAGGGTAAAGGGTTTATTCAGATTTATCTTTATGGTTTTTATGTGGTCGGCAATGTCGCAGAGTAAAACACCCTTTATCTTTTTAAATTCAGGAATGTTTTTTAGAAAATGCACCAATTCAATATGAAGAAATTGACTTTGCACAAGTTCATTATTTAGATGGAATCTTTTGATAGAATGCTCAAAAAGTCGCTTTCTATCGGCAGGTAGTCTATCAGAAATATTGTTGTATACAGATGAGTCTTTGTGATATATAACCCATGCTGCTGTCTCTTGCAACAAAAGATCTTCATTAAATAATTGTGCAATTAGGCTACTTGTTATTCCAATTTCGGGCTGTGAATGGAGACAATGAATAGCACAGGCTTTCGTCCATCGATTGAGCTGATTGTAATTTCTGGCAAGTATATACACAAGTACCTGTTCAAGGGTGTAGCTTTCTCTATGGTAATGCGATTGAAGGAGTCGCATTTTTTCTTCTACAGAAATGTCGTCAATCAGTGGAAAAAGCTTTGATTTAAGATCGGGCAATAAAAATAAATCTAGCAGCTCAATGGCAAAGGCTACACCATCTTTGGTATCACTTTCTATATTTTCACGGACTAATTGTATCGATTGAGGATCATAGAGAATGGATAAGATCATAAAAATCATATCATTATTGCCTTTGATCTCTTCTTTTAAGGCACTCTGTAAATGTTTAAAGGCATCATTATTTTCTGGAATTTCCGTTAGTGCCGCAATATTCCAAATCATTTTACCTATCTCATTATCCAGTAAATTGGTGAGACTTAATACATATTTTTGATCGGCCTGGTAATTATAATGGCGAATAGAAAGCAAAATTTGCTTAACTATGGCTTTATCCGGGTTTTCGATTTTTTTCCAAAGCAGTTCCATTGCTTTTTTTGTGCCGATACGCCCCATTATTTGAACAATACGTAGCATCACCTGATCACTTTGACCAGATTTGTGGAAGGCTGCTTCTAACTTATCAAGTACTTTTTCGCCACTTTCTGACAAGGCAGCAGTAGCAGCACTGGAAAATGTAGGTGAGTCTAGTAGTTCTATTAAAATACTCCAGGTTTCAGGCCTTTTTATGCGACGACTCGTAATCAAAGCCTCCATTTTTACTTGAGGATCTACATCTCGCAAAAGCTCTAGCAACATAAAAATATTGGATTCGCTGATAGTATTTCTCAGGAGTTTTGCCACCAGCATTCTATCTTTTGCATTTTTAGACTTGCTGAGTCTTGCATAATTATCTGGAGCCACGGACAAAATATCAAGATCTTCTGTTCCAACTGCGGCTTTTTGAGCCAGTTTTTGTACTTCAGTTGGCTTGCGCTTACTAGCGATATCCAAAGTATTCAATTTGTCAATGGCATAGTTTTGTATTTTTCCACGGGCGCTTTTAGCCAATCGAATTATACTTGATTCGAAAAGTGCCGGCTCAAGCTTTTCCATAAGCATGAGTCCGTACAATACCTGCTCTTCGTTTGGGCTATTAATTTCGTTAGAAAGTACCGTATTCAACATATACTCACCATTCCGGACTCTGTCATCAACCTTATTGCTGGTTAAAGTTTGTTGCAAAGTTTTGCGGTAATTGACATGCATTTTTTTGGTAATAAAATACCATAGTACCAAAAGCGGTAAAGTGAATATAGATATGTGGATGAGTGAAAACACCTTAACATTATTGATAAGCATAATCAAACCACCCGCAATCAGACCGGCAAAAGCTGTTACTACACCTTCAATTTTCGTTTGTACATCAAATCTATACTGACTATCTACGGGCAAAAAGTAAAGTTTGAAGGCTGGTCCATCAAGGGCCTCTTGCAGTGAAGATATCAGCAGCTTGCTCATGGATACCAGTATAAAAAAGAATATGAATGCTTCGTCGAGAATGGAAAAACCAAGAAAATAACCTACCGGAATAGAAAGCGAAGTAAAAATGATTATTAGAATTGGATTGATAAGTAATGATACTTTGAGTCCGTAGGTTGCAATAATCTTGTCAGTAACAAAAGTTTGAAAGAGAAAACTAAATACCACTATGGTGCCTTCAAATAGACTTAGGAAAGTTGGTAATTGTTCTTCTGTAAATTTTAGTGTTGTAACATTCAAAAACGAATAGTTCACAAAGTTAGCGGCCAGTACCGCTACAATTACAAAGAGCGCCATTAACCCTACGTATTTGTTTTTAATAATGTGACTATACTTTACCCGCTTCATGGTGTCTTTGTTCGAAGGCATCAAAAGTCCCTTTTGAACTATAAAAAAGAACACAAGCAAATATCCAAATGCACTGACCAAGCTCACAAATAGCAGTTCTTGCGTAGAAATAAACTTGAGCATAAAGGGTATAGAGAATAAGGCTAAAATTGATGCTAGAAGTTGGCCTGTATCAATACCACCAATAATTCGCTTTGACTGTCTCAGGTCGAACATTCGTCCAAATGTGCCCCAAAAAACGAGCAGCACAATAAAAGTAGCCGGAGCGATAAATGTAAAAGCTAAAAAATAATATTGGCTAGGGTCTTCAGTACTTCTAAATCCAATCTCGATTAAAGTCAATATCAAAATAATACTAGTAATACTGCCAATAGTGAGCGCTTTGAAAGAAAAGCGACTTTGTAAAAAATTGAATATGGCGGTTACTAATATACCAAAAACACCTGAAATTAAAATGGCAAATGGCAGGTCGGTGGTTTCATCAAATGTGTTAAGAAATAGGGTAGAGGCACCAACACCAAGTGTCGCCAGGAAAATTCCCATAAAGAACCCCATAGCCAGCAAAGAAAAGGCAGCTGTTGATTCTGAATTCTTTAAGTTAAGCGTCTTTAGTATAAGTTGATGCAAAGACATATTACTTTTAATTTCTAACTATTTGGTTTAATCAGAAACAATAATATGATTTTATAGAGAAAATATAGAAAGCTGCATAGAAGGCGAGTTAACAAGACTGTAATCTTTGAGCTTACTATGCAATATTTCCAAGATATTGCAGCTAAAATGGAGAATTCAACACTTAAGGTTTGTATAAAAAGATTACTATAAGCCTAAAAATCATGGTTTTAAAACTTGGAGCTTATACCAAAAAAATGTGCGAATATGATAATTATAAGTATTAGTTTCTGGTAAAATATGACTACTGATCCATATTGTTGTATTAGGTTTTGAATATTTATCAAATGAATTAAAGCTTTTTTGAACTAAGCAATGACTAAGATGATTCACCAAAAATGTCTTTTACCTCAACGTGTGTACCTTATAAACAATATAAAAACATTTTATGTAGGACTTTGGGATGCAAATACTTAGTCAGCCTGTAGTCGCTTGTATTAAATTACGGTATGTATACATATTAGTATAAAAACATTGGCTGATGCATAATTGTTTTGTAGTGGTATGTAAAGGCTATTGTCCTTTCAAAATTTCAAAAGAGATTATCCATGGAGTCAAATGCCATTTGTTTGCTAAATTTTAATGCCGGAATATGCAAAAGCATCGCAAATTACTGCGGCACGACTAGAATATGTAAATTTGAGTTAAAAGTGTGTTGATGCAAAACAGCTTATTTGTACAGGATGAATTTATTTGATAATGAGATTGATGCTAATCGAAACTTGTTGCCTTTAGATGGCGTGGTGAATTACTATGGAAAGGTATTTACTCATCAAGAAGCTAGTCAATTTTTTGATTACCTATTGCAACATATAGAATGGAAGCATGATGAAGCCATTATTTTTGGGAAACACATTATAACCAAACGAAAAGTGGCTTGGTATGGAGATACGGATTTCGAATATACTTATTCGAAAGTTACCAAAAGAGCCTTGCCCTGGACGCAAGAATTACTCGCATTGAAGAAAGCAGCAGAATTAAATACAAAGGAGTCCTACAATTCTTGCCTGCTTAATCTATATCATAGCGGCGACGAAGGCATGGCGTGGCACAGCGATGGGGAAAAGGATCTGAAGAAAAATGGTGCCATAGCATCATTGAGTTTTGGTGCCGATCGTAAGTTTTCTTTTAAACATAAAGAAACCAAGCAAACGGTTTCGATATTATTAGAACATGGCAGTTTGCTGGTCATGAAAGGCAGCACCCAAAGCCATTGGCTCCATCGATTGCCACCTACCAAAACCATTAGCAAACCCAGGGTAAATCTCACTTTCAGAACAATCGAGTTTTAGTGATAAGTTGATGCGAAATGCGTAATCCGTGATGCGTGATTGGTTGTCTCTTGATGCTGCCTGAATAAGGTTGACCACTATTTAATTTTGCATAGGCCACATCTTGATTCAGAGCATTTACTTGATAAAAACCTATAAGGTTTTCAAAACCTTATAGGTTTGAGCAGCTATTTCCCGAAAATTCCGAATTGACAGCAAGGAATTTTTAAACCTGCTTGCTGTAGGTTAGCCTGCCAGCAAAAAACTCTGAGCTACGAACTCTCAGCTCTTTTTTCCTTCCAGCTCTAATTCTTTTACTAGCTAATAATAGCCCTCTCAAAGACGAAAGTAAATAGGATTAGTGATTACGGTTTTTCGATTTACTGATATATCATCAAAAGAGTAATACTTTCAATTTTCCTTTTTTTTAGTTTATTTGGGGGCATTAATACAGCCAGCATACCATGATTCTAAAGCCAATTGCCCCTCCAACGCCTATAGCTAGCTTTGTCAAAAGCATTACGGTTATTGATTTTGAGGGTGAGGAAAATTATATGTTGGATCTTTTTGCAGATGGATTTCCTGGCATTATTTACCAGCAATCGGAAGCTATGATTTCTCAGGAAAAGGATATAAAGTATCTTGAATCATTGGTTTTCCACGGTCTTACGCTCACACCATCTAAACTTGCACTTAAAGGCCAAAAACCTGTCATTATTTATCAGCTCTATCCGCATATTACCAAATCATTATTTGGCTTTAGTGGAAAGGAATTGGCTGATGGTTGTCTGGATCTTACCTTGCTACCAACCGTTTCAAAAAGCAGGCTTGCCGAAAAACTAAGCCATGCAAAAAACGTAGAAGCTCAGTTGGCACTTATTAATGATTTTTTGAAAAGCCTTCTTTTAGACCATACTAATTACCTTGAGTATGAAATACATTATGCAACAGGTGAAATTTTAGCCCAAAAGGGACAAATTCAGATTCGTAGTATAAGAGAATCTTTAGGCATGACTGAGCGTACATTTGAACGAAAGTTTGAAAACCATGTGGGCGTATCACCTAAATTATTCGCAAAAATCACCCAGTTTCAGTTTGCACTCAACCAATTGTATGTAGGAGGTTTTCAGAAATTATCGGACATAGCCCTTGACAATGGCTATGCAGACCAGTCGCATTTTATTCGCAATTTCAGACGATTTACCGGATTCACGCCCAAGGAATTTACAACCAATACAGCACCTTTTGTCGCAAGCAACTAGCATTGCCTTAACTCGGAACCGTAGACATTTGCTAATTAAATCCTTCACTGACGGTTTCGTTCTATTTTCCCATCACATTCCCACTCAATTTTGTAAAAAATAGTTTAATAGCGGTTAAGATTCCTTGCTTTAAGAATAAGCAGGATTTGGCCATGTAATTTCAAATTAATTAGTATGAAAATAGTAGTTTTTGGTGCCACAGGCAGTGTGGGTAAACATGTTGTGCAACAAGCTTTGCAACAAGGTCATCAGGTCACAGCCTTTGTGCGTGATGCACAAAAATTGAGCGAATTTGCCGATGAGAACTTGCATCTTCTTGAAGGTGATGTATTTGACCCGGTAGCTGTTGCGAAGGCCATAGAGCATCAAGAAGCAGTATTATGTTGCTTAGGTGCTGGTCGAAAAGGCAGTGTACGTTCGGAAGGAACACGCAATATAGTTGCAGCCATGGAAAGGGCAGGCGTCAAAAGATTTATTTGCCAATCGACCCTGGGTGCTGGCGATAGTTGGCAAAATCTCAATTTCTTATGGAAGCGCATTATGTTCGGATGGCTGCTTAAAGAAGCTTTTGAAGACCATCAAAAGCAAGAAGTTTATGTAAAATCGAGTGCTTCGGATTGGACCATTGTGCGGCCTGGTGCTTTTACCAATGGGGCTATGACGGTGACGTATAAACATGGGTTTTCGGCAACTGAAAAAGGCCTAACATTAAAAATATCTAGAGCTGATGTGGCGCATTTTATGTTGGCGCAACTAGATTCTCAAAAGTATTTACACAAAACACCTGGTTTGTCTTATTAGCTTCTTTTCTATGCTGCTCAATCTATTGCTATTTGCTACTACGTTTTGTATTGCGCTTATCACAGGTTTGTTATTTGCTTTTTCGATTGCGATCAATAGGGCGTTGCGTTTTATTGCTGATTTGGAATACATTCACACGATGCAGGCAATTAACCGTGCTATTATCAATCCTGCTTTCTTACTATGTTTTATAGGGACTTTGCCTGGCTTTGTAATCACAGCATGGCTTTGGTATCGGGACTTTGGATTTGACAGCACTTTGGTAGTAATTCTATTGGCAAGTACAATTTACTTTTTTGGGGTTTTTGGCATTACTGTCCGATTTAATGTACCGCTGAATAACGCGCTTGCAAATGTAAACACCCATTCATTGTCGGTCACTGAAATTAAAAACACCCGAAAAGCTTACGAACAACCATGGGTCAAGTATCATAATCTGCGAATGCTGGCTTCAATCTTATGTCTGGCATGTATGCTTTATTCACTACTAAAACATTGTTTATGAATTTTTACTTACCATTTTGGATACTCATATCCATTTATATTGCAAGGGAGGTTCCAAATGGTGGTTCTGATGCCAAGCTTCACCAAATTCGCATAGAAGGTATGCGATTTGTACCAAAAATACTTGATGTAGCAGTAGGGGATACCGTTCGGTGGATCAATCAAAGCGCTATGGCACACAATGTTATTTCGGAAAATCTCACTTTTCAAAGTGCTATGTTGCCTAAAAATGGGGAATTTACTTTCGTATTTACCAAAGCGGGAACCTACCCCTACTATTGCCAGCCACATAAAATTATGGGCATGAAAGGCACTATCCTGGTCAAGGCGAAGTGAAAGATTCTTCTCTGCCTGCTTTACGACCGCTTGCTAGAATTTCTAATAATAAGTTCTGTACTCAATATTCTTGTTTCAGGTATATAGTTCATGCCTTCATTCATTATGTTAATAAAAATTTCGGCGGCTGTTCTTCCAATTTTATACACAGGTTGCGAAATTGTACTTAGTGCAGGTTCTATCAGCTCCGAAAAGGGTTCATTTGTAAAGCCAACGATCGCTATGTCCTCAGGAATTTTAATGTTGTTATGCTTAAAAATATGCATAGCACCATAAGCGGCCGTGTCACAAACAGCAAACACCCCATCAGGTCTGATAGATTTTTTAAGCAGTTCTTTGCCACATTCCATGCCACTCTCTATGCTAAAATCGGAGTAGACAACAAGTTTTTCATGTATTTTTACATCATGATCTTTCATAGCATCAATAAATCCCCTAAGCCGATTTTTGCAGAGCTGTAAATTTTCAGGACCTGATATATAAGCAATTTTCTTGCAGCCAGTTTCAATCAAATGTTTGGTGGCTTTATAGGCCCCGTTGTAATCATCAACTACTACTTTTGGCACCTCAAAATCACATGTTCTATTAAAAAAAACCAGCGGGATACCTCTTTTTACCAGATTGGCATAATGATCAAGGTTTTCCGTTTCTCGAGTTATAGAGGCTATAATACCATCAACACGACTTGAGAGCAGCATATCAATGTTCTGAATTTCAGTTTTGTAGTTTTCATTCGTTTGGCACACCATGATATGGTAACCGGCGGCTAAAGCCACATCCTGGATACCGGTGATGGCTTTTGAATAAAAATAGGTAGTAAAACTGGGGATGATCACCCCTATGGTCTTGGTGCTTTTTTTAACTAAACTTAGTGCTACCAAATTTGGCTGATAATTAAGTTTTTCAGCCAACTCCTTTACAGCCTCCCTAGTGGCTGGATTTACATCAGGCATGCCGCGCAGTGCTCTGGAGACCGTAGATGTAGAAATACCCAATGATCTGCCAATATCCTTAATGGTTGCCTGGTCATTTTTCATACTTAAATGCAGTTGCTACGCTATAATTAATTCTGGCTACGAATATAAAGAAATATTATTCGTGACAGCTAGCAGGATTATACTTTGAGGATTAGAAGGAATTTTTAAAATGCTCTTTGATTATAATAATCCTCAATACATATTCCGCAAGATTCGGGTGTGGTTTTACTTCGATCCTGTATATTTTTGGGAAAAGCTAAACTGCATTTGTATGACCGATCAGCAAAGCATCAATTACAATAGAATTGCCAAGGCTATTGAATATGTAAAAGCAAATTTCAAATCACAGCCAAATTTGGAAGAAATTGCAGCTGAATTGCATCTGAGTCCATTTCATTTTCAGCGATTGTTTACCGAATGGGCAGGGACGAGTCCTAAGAAATTTTTGCAATACCTAAGTGTAGGGCATGCAAAGCGTTTGTTAAAAGATCAACAGGCCACGCTATTTGAAGCAGCATACCAAACAGGCTTATCCGGTACCGGTCGTCTGCATGATTTATTTGTAAAAATTGAAGGAATGACGCCAGCTGAATATAAACAGGGTGGAAGAGGCCTGATCATTCGATATAGCTTTGCCGATTGCCAATTTGGAAAACTCATTTTGGCCTCAACCCCTAAAGGAGTTTGCTATATGGCATTTTATGAGGATGAAAAGCAAGCGCTTTCTCTGTTAAATAGCCAGTTTCCAAATGCAACATTTGTTCATGAAACGGATACTTTGCAGCAAAATGCACTGTCAGTATTCAGCCCCCAAATGGAAGCAGGCGAAGTGATCAATCTGCATCTTCGGGGCACTGTTTTTCAATTAAAAGTTTGGGAGGCTTTGTTGAAAATACCAATGGGATCTGTTACCAATTATGGCACTATTGCGCGGAGTATCGACAGCCCAAAAGCATCGCGAGCGGTGGGCTCTGCCATAGGCGATAATCCCATTGCCTTTGTAATTCCTTGCCACCGGGTCATTCAATCCAGTGGCATAGTCGGTGGATATATGTGGGGTAGCACCAGAAAATCAGCTATGATTGGCTGGGAATGCGCACAAAAGGAAAAAAATAATATTTGACATTATTGGCTTCAAAAGATTTTCTCAAGTCATGGCCAACCTTTCCTGGAAATGATAAAGTGACTAATAAAAATTAGACTCTAAGCTATTAGTAAATCCGGTTAAAATTTACAACTTTTTTTTCAATGGTTCTTGTTGTGTGCTGCAATGTATGCCACCACCTGACCAATTAAGTGGCATGGCGTCAATCCAGACTTGTTTTCTTCCTGGAAAAACCTCAGCAAATATCGCTTTTACTTTATCTTCCTTTGCATTGGAAGTGCCATGTTTGGTATAGCTGGCGTTGAGTATCACATCATTGCTTACCAGAAAATTCAGGTAACTCGAAGCTGAAACTCGAATCAAGGTATCGCCAATCTGTGGTTTCTCACTTGGCAGGAAGTTTTTAATATCAACAAATCCAGCTCCTTTTTCGCTTCCATCGGTCACTACAATGGGTCTTTCAACAATCTCGGGCATGGGTACTTTTACAATTTTAAAAGGCCTCCCTTTTTGATCTGTCGAAGCTACTAATATGCTTAGATTTTCGCGCATTCGTTCGTAGGTAATTCGATTGAGCGGATGTTTATCAATTTCGCTTTCATCTATCCAAGCAAGCAATATGGTATTGGCATCTGCAAATCTTACGAATTCATCAGTATGGCCACCTGTACCCCAAGTTACATATTTCTTGTTGTGTAAATGATATATATGCTCATCTTCTGCCAGGCCTTCCTTCATCCAGATGATTTTCTTTATACCCAGTGTTCTTCGGAATTCCGCTCTGATTTCAGCCTTTGTCCACCCCGGATTTCTTTGCAAAGTCACTGCCTCATTTTGAATTAGCACTCCTCTGCCGTTTACTTCAATAGATCCACCTTCTATGGTCAGAGGTGATTTAAAATGCACTGCATTAACTGCTACAGACATTAAACTGTCAACTTTAGATCTTCCACCTTTCCTGTTATTCTCCTTATAATAGTCTAAACTATCAGCCACATTGGTATCGCGAAGAGCAAGCCAGTCAAGGTATCCGTAATGACTCCACTCAAAATCTGCTGCACCTAATTCACCAAGTCTGTTGACTAAAAAACTGGCTCCATGATCACGAATCCAATAATCGTCACCCGGCATAGTGTGAAATTCTATCGATTGAGTTTTGACATTGAGACTATCCAAAATAGTTTTGGCTTCCTGTGCCAAACTATCAGAATCTACGGCTATTTTTATTGATACGTGACCATCCAGACCTTTAATCATATCTGCTACAACGGCATGAAAATCTGACTTGCCTGATTTCCAACCAAACCAAATGGCTTCGTGTGGTTCAAATTCTCCCGGCATGTAAAAAGTAGCCGTTTCAGTTTTTTTATAACAAGAATTCAAAGTGATGGCGACGGAAAATAAAAATAGAAATTTTTTCATATCAAAAAATGCAAATGTTGCCTTAAACAGAATAATCTATAAAAGTACATGATTTTCAGCTAATTATTCGCGGCAAATGCGATTGGAGGTTATATTTTTTACTTAGAAGTCATGAATTAATCTCTGAACAAAACTATATAATCGACTCAATTTTTACTTTACAAATACAATGATTAGTAGGTGGCAGAAAATTAATTACCGCATAAGCTGCGATAAATTGACTGGATTTAGTGATGAAGTAGAATTTGATTTGCGTGCTTCCTTTGGAGAGTGTTGAAATTAATACATAAAAGACAGAATTTCATTAACCCCAAGCTTAAATCATGGGGTTAATGAGTCTCTATTTGTATCCTTCCAAACCTTATCGAACAATTTGAAATTTCTGCATAATAATGTTGCTGTCAGTATACATTTTCAAAAGATAAAACCCTGATTTTAATTGAGCAACTGAGATTTCTTCCTGCTCACTTTTAATAGCATTCTTTTGCATTAGTCTACCTTGCACGTCAAATATCTCATATTGCTTTATGGTATTGGACTTAGCGAGATACAGCGAACCTTCGACAGGATTTGGATAAAAAATACTTTGCTCCAGCAATTCATTTTCGTCTAGGTTACTAATTATATCAAAATTTAGAGTTAAGTCTAGGTTAGTTTCTAGCGTAATGCTCAGTGGATTTTCTGTGTAACTGGTATTTTCCTCTTGCCATCCAACAAATACATACCTATCGTTGGCTTCTGCCTCGAGTGTTAACTCAGTGCCTTCCTCAAAATCATAAGGTGGTTGTTGTACCACATTATTTAATTTTACTATTGCTCGACCACCTTCCATAGGTATTATTTCAATGCTAAGGGTTACACTTTCTCTTTCGAAATTTGCTAATAGTAGTACGTCTGATGCAGGCATTGTATAGGTTAACTCTGGTGAATCACCAATCACTTCCCCATTGCGTGTCCAGTTAA
>DAIQNU010000008.1:24669-25369 GCA_036788235.1 Cyclobacteriaceae bacterium | reverse complement strand
AAAATGAAGCAGAACCCTCTAAATTTGGCTGTAAATTCATGTGCGAAACTTGAGTATATTATACCAAATGAATCTTTTTAGCTAGATCTTGGCTTTAATATCGATGCACACACGGACCAAGGCTCGCGCACGTGTTTCGCGTGTGCTACTATTGATCTGTTTACGTTAGCTCATTCAAAATAAACATCCAGCGTTCTACGTTTTAGAGCCATGTTTATCTCGCCAAAATACCCGTCATTTATAAATAAAATTTCTGCCTTGGCATTGTTGCTATTGGTCAGCGGAAATATGGTATGCGGCCAAAATATTGAGAAAAATAGCACACATGTTCATCGGCTTCTTGAGCAAAGTATTGTAGCCTTTGAAAAAAACCAATTTGCCGAAGCCATTACCTATCTGGATGAATGTATCAAACGCAAACCCTACCTTGCCGAAGCATATAAATACCGCGCTATGGCAAGGGCAAATCTCAACAACCTAGATGGCGCTTTGCTCGACTACCAAATACTGTTGCATCTCGAACCCGAAAATTCTGAAGCATTGTTTAACAGAGCTGTGGTTCGGTATCGATTGGGTCATTATGCCATGGCTGCTGAGGATTTCGAACAACTGCAGCGGCAACCAGCAGGCATCACCAATGTCCTATATTTTAAAACCTCCCCCGATCTTGACGGCATAGTGGGCATTGGTGCGTTGAATA
>DAIQNU010000008.1:0-24659 GCA_036788235.1 Cyclobacteriaceae bacterium | reverse complement strand
ATGCAGGTAGAGATTTGCAGTTATCTGGGGCTTTGCTATGCCGATATGGGCTTGCATGATAAAGCTCTGGATACCTACAGTCAGGCCATTGCCAAATATCCAATGCAAACCGACTTATTGATTAACAGGGCATTGTTATATGAAAAAATAGATAAAAAGAATGCCGCAGTTGAAGATTATACCAAGGTATTGGCTATTGAGCCTGAAAACGAAAAAGCAACTATAAACCTCAATAAACTTGGTGTGCAGATCGACAAAAAAGACAAAATAAAATCCTATGATCAGCTACTCGAAAAAAACCCTGATCAAATAGAAGCCCTAGTTCAAAGGGCGGCATTATACTACAACCAAGGCGACTATACCGCAGCCATCAGAGATTATAGCCAGATTCTACAGTTGAAGGAATACAATGATGACTACTGGCTAAGCAGGGGTATGGCCTATCTGCGAATTCGAAATTTCGAAAAAGCAATGGCAGACATCAATCAGGCTATAAAAATCAACCCAGAAAATGAAAAGGCCTGGTTTAATCGAGGAAATATTTGGCATCAACAAAGGCAATTTTCAAAGGCGATAAATGATTATTCGCAGGCCATTTTCTACAGGCATGACTATGCCATGGCCTACTATAACCGAGGCATGTCGCAGTTGAGCCTAAAACAAAAACAACAAGCTTGCTTAGACTTGCAAGAAGCCTTAAATTTAGGTATTATCGATGCAAAAAAAATCCTTGCTAAACAATGCTTAAACGAGCTTAACTAGCTTTCCAAAGAACATACCCAAATGAAATATTACTTATTTTTTTTACTCGTAGTAGGTGGTACGTTTTCATGCAAAAGCGAAAAGGAAGAAACCACTAATGAAACCGACGCTGAACAAACAACACAATGGGTATTTGAAAACTACAGCTATACCAATCGGGAAGGTAAATGTGATGAAGAAACTGGTCGTTGTGTAGAGGTTTTAATCAAGTATCCCAAAGCTGTAGCTGGAAATGCTGAAGCCATGCGAGTGATCAATGCCCGTTTTGAAGAAACGGCAAAAGCCATGGTGCTTGAGCATTTACCCGAAAACCACCCTAAGCAAGACATACATGAGCTTTCAAATGCATTTGTTAAGGAATATCAAAGGTTTATCCGTGATTTTCGCGATGTGCAATATGGTTGGAAACTTAAGCTAGACGCCGAAATTGTAGAAATTAATCAGGCCTACATAAGTATCCGCACCAATCTTTATACTTTTTCAGGGGGTGCACATCCCAATGTATGGACTTACCTGGCGAGTCATCATCCTGAAACCGGCGAAATACTCAAGCTGTCTGAAATTGTGCAGAATCTTTCCAAATTAACGGCTTTGGGTGAATCGGTATTTAGAAGTACCAAACAGATTCCAGATAGTTTGAGCCTTGGAGACTCCGGATATTTTTTTGAAGATGGCTTTAATTTGCCCGACAATTTTTGTCTGACCGACAAAAGCCTAATTTTTTATTATAACAATTACGAAATTGCCCCTTATGCTGCCGGACCCACAGAATTAGTCATAGAAAAACAATCGCTCGAAGGCCTTTTACAGAAAAACCTGTAGTTTAGCGGGCTTTAAATGGAAAAATGAATTATTTAAGAAGAAAGCTGCCTGTTACAAAAATCAAAATCTTTGGAGCAGGTTTATTATACAGGATACTAAGCCCCTTTGTCAAGAATCCCAGTACGGTTGATAGATCAGGCATCAAGTATCACCTGAATATTTCTGAGGGAATTGACCTGTCAGTATTTCTGTTTGGCAATTTCCAGAAACATGTTTTCGATAATCAATTTCTTAAATTGTCAAGCGATGCCTGTGTTATAGATATTGGCGCCAATTTTGGTGTAATGAGCCTTCGTTATGCCTCTATGATTCCTGATGGCAAGGTGCATGCATTCGAGCCGACCTTGTATGCTTTGGAGAAACTCCACAAAAATATAGCACTTAATCCGAACCTGGCCGAAAGAATCGTCGTAAACCACAGCTTTGTCGGTACAGGTCAAGAAAAAGCAGAAGATTTAGTTGCCTATTCAAGTTGGAATGTTGCAAATCAAAAGGGCGCTATTCATCCGGTTCATCTAGGCACAGCTAAAGAGTCTGGTGATGCTGGCAGCATTTCTATAGACCAATATGTGTCGGCTAATAATCTTGAGCGACTTGATCTCATTAAAATTGACACCGATGGACATGAACCGGAGGTATTGATAGGTGCATCCGAAACCCTAAAAAAACTAAAACCAGGGATCGTTTTTGAAGCCGGGCTCTACATAGCCGAAGAGCGCGGTCGCGATTTTACATTCTATTTCGATTTTTTTGAGCCTTTGGGATATACTTTGTATTCGTCATATTCGGGCAGGCATTTGCACCGTGGAAACTACAAAAGAGAAGTTCCGGAAAGGTCAACCATAGATGTCATTGCCGTAGCAAATGTGTCGAAAGCCGATAGAAAATAGTTTTATAATGGACAGGGTAAGGTTCGATAACCAACCACGATTACCCTTTGTTTGTAGAACTAAAATCGATGGATAATATTCTTGCTCAACTTATAATTACAACTCAAAATCAATAGCTTTGCAGAAATCCTGATTTTTCACAAAAACAGATTTATATCTCTAGTATGAGTCTTACCATAGAAAATATTTTATTGATAGGATCTTTGCTACTTTTTATAAGTATTATAGCTGGTAAAACTTCTTACAAATTTGGCGTTCCTACCCTGGTGCTTTTTTTGGCAGTAGGCATGTTGGCAGGCTCTGAAGGCTTGGGCGGCATATACTTTGACGACCCCAAATTAGCGCAGTTCATAGGCATAGTTTCACTCAATTTCATCCTATTTTCTGGTGGTCTTGACACAAGTTGGGCTACCATCAAGCCTGTACTATGGCAAGGGGTTTCGCTTTCAACATTGGGCGTATTAATAACGGCAATTTCCTTGGGTGTATTTGTATGGGCTATTACAGATTTTAGTATTTATGAAGGTTTGTTACTTGGAGCCATCGTATCGTCTACAGATGCAGCGGCCGTATTTTCGATTTTGCGATCAAAAAGCTTAGCCTTAAAGAGCCGCATACGACCCACCCTGGAGCTTGAGAGTGGAAGTAATGATCCCATGGCCTATGTGCTTGTCATCGCCTTTTTAGGTTTAGTAACGCATCCTGACAAGAGTATTTTATCAGTTATTCCACTTTTTCTGAGGCAAATGATTGTAGGTAGTCTTTTTGGCTTTCTATTTGGCAAAGCCAGTAAGTACATCATAAATAAAATAAAACTCGATTTCGAAGGGCTCTATCCGGTACTGGTTATCGCCTTGATGTTCATAACTTTTTCTGCCACAGATTTCATTGGGGGTAATGGTTTTTTAGCTGTTTACCTTTGTGCGGTGTATTTGGGTAACAGTGAGCTCATTCATAAAAAGACCATTTTAAAAATGTTTGATGGTATTGCCTGGTTAATGCAAATTATATTGTTTTTGACCTTGGGTCTTTTGGTATATCCAGCCAAAATTTTACCTGTAATGGGTCTTGGAATTCTTATATCGCTTTTTCTGATTTTTATTTCCCGTCCACTGGCTGTGTATATCAGCCTCGTCTTTTTTAAGATGAAAATAAGAAGGAGAAACTATATTTCATGGGTTGGGCTAAGGGGTGCGGTGCCGATTGTATTTGCTACCTATCCGTTACTGGCAGGCATAGAAAAAGCCGATATTATATTTCATTTAGTATTTTTCATTTCACTTTCTTCCATACTCATACAAGGCACAACCTTGACTACCGTAGCAAAGTGGCTACACGTAGCATTGCCTGAAAAAGCCAAACCAAAAGCGCCGCTAGATCTATTTTTGACAGAGCATGTGCGAAATGCCATGGCAGAAATTGCGATACCCCCCAACAGTTATGCCACTGAAAAAATGATAGTAGATCTGAATTTTCCAAAATCGGCTACTATAGCGCTCATCAAACGAAATGGCAAGTTTCTTACGGCAAGTGGTCCAACCATCCTTGAGGCCAACGATGTGATACTGGTATTATCTGATACGGATGATGGCTTAAAGCAAGTACATGAATGTCTGCATTTGCCTTTCAATGAGGAAGACTGATTTGGCGGTAATAATTCTCATTCTTGTCTTTTTATTGCATCAATCCACAAAAATCACACTTTAAAATATTAACTGAGGCTTTCAGGCCTAACGGGATTCAAAATCTTTATAAGTTTCGGCATTTTTACAAAAAAACAGTTGAGCTTGCAACCCTTTGCTCACAGCATGTGTCCTATACCTAAAGTAAAGAAGATATAAAGAAGTTTTCAAATCATCACCAATTAAAATAATTATGAAAACACTTACTAAAGCATTAATTATTTTAATTGGTATGGTGGCCATTAGCTTTGGGTGCAACGACCAAGAAAATAACCCAAGCGCTCCGGTTGAAATTCGTTTCGAATTATTGAATGAAGCAGGTGAACCCTCTTCGACTTTTGCAGAGGGGGAAGACATTATTTTTAATTATAGGATGGTCAATTTAACTGATCAGGATTTAACTTGGTATGACAATAATTTTTATGAAATTTTTAATGTTTATCAGATAATACCTCCAAGTGAGGAACTTCCATCTGGAGAGGAAGTTGAAATTGGCAGACCTCATCAAGGTATTATGGTAACAGCTATATACGGAAGGAAACTCTTAGCCAAAAATGAGGTTGTAATCCTTATGACATGGCAAGGAAATGAAGAAATTAATGTGTTTGCATTCAATGGTGTGACTATTTCAAATCTGGCTGAAACTAATCAAGAAAACGTGAAAGGATCAGTTCTCTATAAAAACAACACTGCATTACCTATTGGTAAGTATTATGTGGAGTTCAGGCAAACGATAAATTTCTTTCAATTTGAAGATAAGATTGTACATATCAAAAAATGCTTTGAAGTATTTTAAAAATGTAGATTTTTATAATCTGGGATAAATCCAATGATTTCACAGGATAGATTCAACAATGAATCTATTGGTAGAAAAGATTTTGAGTTGACGTAAAGTCAAATAATAAAAATCACTGTAAGAAAGGAGCAAAACTAATATTACAAGTCTAATTAAATCCACCAACCCAGTAGTATCTGTAAAGTATGTGTCACTGCATTAGCATTCGGCGAGGTTAACTGGAATGCTAGTTGCAAGCCCTCCCTCCGAGGTTTCTTTATATTTGTCATTCATATCACGTGCAGTATTCCACATGGTTTTTATTACATCATCGAGCGATACCTTGGCAAAATGCGGATCGCTAGCCAGCGCGATCTGGCTGGCCGTAATGGCCTTCATAGCTCCCATGGCATTGCGCTCTATACATGGAATTTGAACCAGTCCGCCAATAGGATCACATGTAAGTCCCAGGTGATGCTCCATGGCAATTTCAGCGGCCATCAAAACACGCTGCGGGCTTCCTCCCAGGCATTCGGTCAGTGCCCCGGCGGCCATTGCCGATGATACGCCAATTTCGGCCTGACAACCACCCATGGCGGCTGATATAGTAGCGCCTTTTTTAAATATACTCCCTAACTCACCAGCCACCAGTAAAAAATTGTGAAGGTCATTTTGTTTGACCTGTTCGCAAAAACAATAGTAATACAGCATCACTGCCGGTATTACGCCGGCTGCTCCATTGGTAGGTGCCGTTACTACCCTGCCAAAAGCTGCATTTTCTTCATTTACTCCCAGCGCAAAACAGCTTACCCAGTTGAGTGTTTCCATAAATGAGTGATCGGCCTTTCGAATGTTTTCAAGCCAACCGCCACAAGTGTTGTAAGCTCCCGAGCCTAGCAATTTGCCATTTTGATATGAAGCCCGACGCTTTACCTTAAGACCACCGGGCAAAACACCTTCAGTATGGCATCCCCGGTAGGCACATTCTTGCATTTCATTCCAGATTTTTTGCAATTGTTCATGTATTTCCAGATCACTCCGCCATGTTTTTTCATTTTCAAAAACAAGCTTCGAAATGCTTAAACCAGTTTTTTCGCAATAATGCAAAAGCTGTTGAGCTGTATCTATTGGATAGGTTAATGAAACTGCGTCAAGACCATCAGCCTTGTCTTCCTGCACCACAAAACCTCCTCCTACCGAATAATATGTTTCTGATATTTCCTTACCATTTGAGAGTCGCAACACAAATGTCATAGCATTGGCATGAAAGGGTAATTTTTTATTAAAATGAAAAACAATTGATTTTTCAGGATCAAATGGCAATGACTGTTTCCCATTCAGTAGTATGGTTTTTTGTGACTTTACTTCTTCGGGTATTAGCTGAATTTTTTCCAACCTTATTGTTTCGGGCTTTTCTCCAGAAAGCCCTAACATAATTGCCAGATCTGTACCATGACCTTTGCCGGTTTTGGCCAGCGAGCCGTAGAGATGTACTTCCAAAGATTCTGCTTGAAACAGGTATTGATTCTGCTCACATAGATCCAGAAAAAGTTTGGCGGCTTTCCATGGACCCATGGTATGGGAACTTGATGGACCAATGCCTATTTTGAATATATCGAATACACTAATTCGCTCCATGATTATAATATAGAAATTATAGCTGACTCAAGTTTGCATGCACCAGTTTTGTCACAATTTTTGCGAAAAAACAAAAATTCCGCCAAAACCTGATGTTTTTTTTGCTAGTACCACGGGTTTACACCTGTGGTTATTATAATTTGACCACTTCAGGGTCATCTACACCTTTGATGTGTATAAGATTAAATCCATAATTCGCGATAAACTTATTCATCCAAGGGTAGGTATGGTAAGGATTCTAAGTTTATGCTCATTTCATGTTTAGTAGTAAATGGATTTTACTCAACATTGTTTTTGATGTATTATGTTATACGACAGATTAGTCAGGTTGACTAAAAACAAAAAACCCAAGAACCATATGCAGGGCATACAATCCAAGGGTTATCGAGGGTGTGGTTAAATGGTTTCTTTGAAGGGGGTAGCTATTTATCGACGAAATGTTCCATTCTGCTTTCAATCATTGGGTCATACAATGCAACACACTCATTGAATAATTCTAAACCATGAAGGTCGTTTGCTTGTATATCTACTTTTCGCGCCTGATAATTCTGATAAATGGTTATTTGTTTTGTTTCATTTGCCACATTTGGGTCTTGGTTTTTCAATGGTCTGAACATCGACAATTGATTAGAAATTTTTGATATTTGTTTATGGTCGATTATTTTATTTTCACTTATTAGCATTGTTTTACCGGGCAATTTGCCCATAAACATCATTAGGTCTGCAATGCCATCTTCAAAATAGGTAATTTCAAAACTATAATACTGGTTTTTATTTATGTCATTGTTTTCGGCACGTATTCTTATCTGCTTCATAAGTGTAAGTAGTAAAAAGCCGTCGCTCAGACCTGGAAAGTTTTAAAAACAAACCATTGTATATTAATACGGCTAGGCATAGGCTCTGTATTTTAAATTTTGTAAAGGAATTCTGGGTAAGCATTCTGCACTATTGGCTGGCAATACAAATATCTTTTCCTTGGGGCTAATCAATTCTGAATGAAAAGATGTATTTATCTGAATATCCATTCGATAGTTGTCATGCTCATCCTCAGAATATTCGAAATTGGCAGATCTATATAGGCATTTTCCATGATAAAAAACCTCCATGATAAGCTCAGGCTTACGCTCAAAAAACAAATCTTCATAAAATTGACATTGTACATTCAATGAAAAATTCCCGTTTCTATCAGTAAGGGTTGTCCCGACCATCTCTTCAAAAACCAGATACTTATCCCAAACTCTTACAAGTAGTCCTTGCAATTTCAGTTGCAGATTGGTGGCACTGATGCTACCTTGAATACTATATTGTTTTGTGAGATTTACCATTTCAATGTGTGGTTTAGCAATTAGTTTCTTACGGTCTGGGTATACTTAGTACTTCAATCCGGCATAAGTAACCTGTGTTTGTGATATTTTTTTACAATTTGCTATCCTGAAAATTATATGAATATAGTATAACTTGCGATGGATCTGCCAAGCAGTTCATGTTTGGCTAATTAATAGGAGGTTGCAATGTAAATTCCGGTTGGAATGGTGAAGTTGACTAGCTCGCTTGTCTTGCCTTTCGTGTCGGATAAAATGTATTCAGGGTAATGAACGAACGGGTAAGGGATCGTACATCATTTTTTTGTTTTGTTTACTTTTTCAGTTTTTGCGTACTATTCGCGGCATGGCCTCTGTCTGTATTGGCAGATAAAGCCCCTGTTGGTCACAAACTGCTCGAGGCAGGCGATTCATTATACATATTAAAACAAAACCAAGAAGCTCTTAAAAAATATAAACTTGCTGCCAATTACTATGAACAGCAAAATATGTCTGACAGCCTGGTATTTGTGAAACTCAAAATCGCTCGGACATATTTGCAATCAGGTAGATATAAAGAAAGCCTTGAAAGAATTGATTCAGGATTACTCAATCATGTCGATTCTAAAACAAACCCGGTACTCTTGGCGCATATCTGGTACTACAAAGGGGAATGCAGCTATTTTTTATCAGACGCACAACCTGCATTATTGGCGCATAAAAAAGCATTGTTGCTGAGAGATGAGTATCTGGAAAAGCCTCATACTGATTTTGTACGCAGCTACATGGGTTTGGGCAATGTGTACAGGTACGAAATGCATGAATATGCCGAAGCAACTGAATACTATATAAAAGCGGTGGATATGCTTGACAATATTGAGAATGCACCGGAAGATCTGATTTTTTGGAGTTACTACAATCTTTCGTCGTTATGGCGGAGCAGAAAAAAGCTCGACCAGGCTACCATATATGCACACGAGCTTATAAAAATAGCAGAAAAAAGCGATAATGCCACTTATGTGGAATATGCTTACACAGCCATGGCCAATTTGCTGGCCGATAAAAATGAATACAACCAAGCATTAGTCTATTACAAAAAGATCATTCATGAGATTGAAGCTAAGCAATTAGGAAGCAATTACTTATATTTTATTTGTCTTGAAAACCTTGCCTCGATTTATATAAACTCTAATCAGCACGATTCAGCATTAAGTGTTTTAAAAAAGGCACAGTCAATTTTTGATCAAGGCAAATTAGACAATCCAATATTACTGGCAGGTTTGTACATTAAATTAGCAACAGTAATGTTGGCTAAAGACAATATCGACAGATCTGTTCACTATACGAATCTATCTATAGAAATAGCAACGAAGGCTGTGGGCAAAAAACATCCTATGCTAGCGCGCGCCCTTATTTTTAAAGGGAATTTATTGAATAAAAAATCTTTGGTTGAAGAAGCTTTGTCTTTTTATCAGCAAGGTCTTATTTCAGCTATACCTGAGTTTGAAAATAAGGATCTCGAGACTAATCCAGCGTTGGATCACATAGCCACAGCTACCATTGGCTTCGATGCTTTACTAAAAAAAGGGCTTGCCTTATCAGACCTAGCCGATACAAATAATGATTTTCAGTTATTCGAAAATGCACACAATACCTTTTTGCTGGCCGATAGCTTATTTGAAAAAACCCAAAGAAACAATTTGCTAGAAAGCGATGAGATGCTTAATGCAGGTGAAATAATGCTGCTCTATGAGCAGGCATTGTACTGTGCCTACAAACTTTATGAGCTCTCTGAAGAACAGCAATACTTAGATCAGATTCATCTATGGATCGAAAAAAACAAATCGAGGATACTACAAAAATCCATTCAGAAAGCTTCGGCGCTTAAACTTTCCGGTGTACCCGATAGCCTGATCCAAATGCAAACCGACCTTCAACTTCAATTGGCACAGTTTCAACGAATATCTAACCCTGCACCTGAACAATCGGCCAAGAAAGTTGAAATTCTTAAAAAATTAGAAAGCTTTTATTTATTGCTAGAAAACCAATACCCCTCCTATTTTCAATTTCAACAGGCCGGACAATCGGTTTCTTTGGCAGAACTCAGCCTAAAAGCCAGGAAGGACAATATGGTTATTGCACAATACTTCATGGGTCAAAAACATTTATTTATGCTTTTTGTGTCCGATGGTATACCCAAGGCGCATAGGCTCGAACTTAATGCTACCTTTTATTCGCATATTAAAAATTTACAAGAAAACATACTTGGTCAGGATATAACGGGACATCTAAACTTCATGAAATTTGTCCAAGCTGCACATTATCTATATATCAATTTGCTTGACCCGGGAATAAAGCACATGAACAAAGCCTTGGTTGAATCAGATTCTCCTAAAACCTTGCTTATTATTCCTGACGGATCCTTGGCTTTGTTTCCTTTCGAGTGTTTAATAAGTGCTTTACCAACCAATACCGCATCGGTCAATTATGCTGCTTTGCCCTTTTTAGTGCATCAATTTGATATAAGCTATACCTATTCTGCCGCCTTGTATTTGAACCAAATGAAACCAATAACAGGTGAGTATAAAGGTAAAGCGCTTGCCTTTGCATATTCTGATCTTAGCACTGATCATAATCCTTCTACTTTTTCTACACTGCATGGTGCCATAGAAGAAGTGAATCAATTGCGCAATTTTTTTCCATTCGATTCTTTTCTAGAAGAAAAAGCAACCAAACAGGCTTTTTTAGAAAGTGTTGAAAAATATAAATTGATTCACCTGGCGGTGCATGGCACTTCAGATAGCCCTGAGGACCAAAATACCCGTCTGGTATTTAATGCCGATGAAGACACAACGGGCTCTCTTTTTAGCTATGAAATGTATGCCTTGAATCTGGTTGCGGAACTTGCCGTGTTGAGTGCCTGCGAAAGTGGACTTGGAACTGTGAATGCCGGCGAAGGGGTTTTTAGCATGGCCAGGAGTTTCTTTTATGCAGGTTGTCCTGCTGTAATCATGAGCTTGAGCAAACTCAATGACAAATCAAGCGTAAAAATAATCCATCACCTTTACGAAAAGCTGCTGCAAGGAAACAAAAAGCATGTGGCTTTGGGTGAGGCCAAACGCAAATACCTTTCGCGGGCTGATGCCTATACAGCACATCCTAACTATTGGGCTGCACTGGTAATGTTAGGCGATACGAGCCCCTTGCATATTGAGCCTGAAAATAATAAAAACAGGACAATTGCTGTATTTGCCATTGCCCTGTTCATTATCCTTTCAGCTTTTCTTATTTGGAATAGAAGCCATAAAACTAATGGCAGCCGCAAATGAAAATCTGATAAATAACATAAATTACCACAGATATAGAAGCTGCTGATGCAGTACTATACAATAGTGTTTGTAGTGGTGGTGGTTTCGGATCTTGAACGCCTGTTTTGGTGTCACTCATAATATTGAAGTTTTAAAGGGTTAGGAATATATTACAAACTATTCGATTAAGAATATCATAGGATTACTATTCTGCTAATTCCCAGCTGCACTACCTTCCTGCTCATTAGATTTTTATTATATCAATATTTTGGTGTTGGTTGAGGCTTGTCAATAATCAGTTAAGTATTGCTACTTGGTTGTAATTGAAAATTATGGATAATAAGTCACAAACACAATGCGTGTGGAATCAATTTTCATAAAAATCCATTGCAGTATTTGTTACCGCAATGGATTTATTTTTCAAATTACAAGCTCCCCAATTATGCAATTTAGGCTTAGACTGTACCAAAATCATTAGTTTCGGTATTTGGTAAGCTCATTCATGCAATATCTTATAGAGAAACTCTTGTTTAAGGATTTGATGGCGGAGGTTTTGGGTCTTGAACGTCCGTTTTAGGTGGTTTTTCATCGTCCATACTAATTATGATTTAAAGGGTTGGTAAAAAATATTACTTGGATTTTATTTCTTGTAATAATTCTCTGGCTCTACTTGCATATGCATGCTCTCCTTGCTCCAATTCTTTGAGTATATTGAGCGCCATTACTGGCTTATTGAGTTGTAGGTAAGCTAAAGATGCATACCACCCGGCCTGTGTTTTAAATGTATTTCCTTCAGCATAAATTTTCTCATACAGCGGAATGGCCTTTTCAAATTCACCATCGGCCTGGTAAGCTGATGCCAGATAAAAATTAACTTTTTCCATTTCTCCGGCACTTTCAATTAAAATTTGCTGAAGCATATTGCTGGCTTTCTCGTTGTTCCCCTGATCATAAGCTGCTAGAGCCTCCTCTAAAACACCGTGCTGTACATCTCCTGATCGTTGTGTTATAGCTTCTGTAAGAGGATAGGGTTCATAGTAGTTCACGGCGAGCTGGCTGGCATTGTCAGTACGTACAGTAAACAGCAAAACTAAGGCCACTACAAACAAGACTATAGATGCGGCGGCGTATTGCCAGGGTTTAATTCTACCTATGAGGAAACTTCTGCCCGCAGAATTATTGGTATCATAAGAAGTCTCTATTTCATGAAAGTGATTTTTGAGCGTTGATCTACCAGTATACCTTATACCGTCTATCAGTATTTTATACGCTTCAAAAGCCTTTACAAGTTCGGCATCTTTTTCAAGCTGCTTTTCCAGATCCAATTTTTGATTGGCAGGCATTTTTCCACTCAAATATTCATCAAATGCGATATGGTTATTCAATTCATTCATTTTGGTTTCTTGTCATCATGTCGACAACATTTTTTTCAAACGTTGTAGGCACTTATACTTCATATTTTTAGTTGTGTCGTCGTTGTTGTATTGAAGCAACTCTGTGATGGCCGAAATCGACTTATTGTTGTAATAGTAATGTTGCAAAATGCTACTACACGGCTCTCCGAGTTTTTTCAATGATTCTTCTACATGCTGGAGTTTCAATTCATACTCCTCATTAAATCTGTTTAGATACAAAGTATCTTCAGCATCAAATATTTCTTCTTTAGTTTCGACAATCATTTTATCTTTTTTAAAATGCTTCAAAACCAAATTTTTACCAATGCCGAAGAGATACGTTTTAATTGTACTTCGCATGCTGCTCAGATTACCTAGTGTGATTTTTTCATAAAATATCACAACACAATCCTGATAGATTTCAATGGCCGTTTCTTTTGAAATGCTATGCTCTTTTATAGCCCATGAAATAAATTCACCCCGATAAGCATTGTATAAATAGTCAATTGCCTTACGCTCGCCATTTTGAATGCCTTCGAATAGTGCACTTTCTTTCATGCAGCTTTAGTATTTAAAATGATGATAAGTAACCCACACATATTGAATATTTTTTAAAAAATTATTTTGTCAATAAATTTTCTAACCTTACCGGTCGGTTTTTGTCTGCCCAAGCCTGGTAGTTTTCGTTATAGCCCACTTTTTTCCATAGAGAAGTCACTTTAGAGATAATGTGCTCTATTTGAGCTTTTGTCATATACTTCTGTTTGCCAATATGTTGCGCTATTTCACTTATTTGCCCTTGTATACCCGACTCTGTACTCCGCATCCATCGCTCGTAATCTTCCTCGGTCCACTTAAGGTAATTTTCCATGATGTCAACTGATATGTCACGACTGTGGTGCTGAGATTCAATAATGTTACCGCGACCTGTAACAGCATTACCCAAAGCAAAAACACTTTCAAAATCGGCCAATTGACAGCTATCCGGGCTTTTAAATAAAAAACCAGATGCTTTGTTTGGTATGCCTTCTATTTTCTCAGGTATGCTGCCGATAGACGATATAACGAGGTGTGAATGCCTTTCGATAGTTTGGTTTTCAAGATATACTATTTTATCATCTTCTATCTGTACTTTCTGAAACTTTATGCCCTTTAAGTGGCCATTTTCAACGATTTTATCGATAGGTACACAGCAAGGTTCAAATCGAAATAAATACTTATTTTTAAAATTTTCGAGAATTTTTCGGGCGACCATTTTTACTTTCAGTTTTTGCTCATCGGTAATGGCGGGCATGCTGCTCAAAGGCATGTCCTCATCGCGACGTCTATAGTACAAAGTGCAGCCTTTCAGTCCAAGGTCATCAAGGTTTAGCTCAAGTTTTTCCAATACTTTAGCAATAGAATGTTCCAAAGAGAACATATCTAAATGAATATTTTTTTGCTCGGCTAATGCTTTTTGTACAGTCTCGATCATTACTAATTTGGCCACGTCGAGTGAAGCCAGCCCTCCGCCAATAATAACGGCATCATCTACAATATCATATTGAGTGCCTTGATAATCAGGTTCATGGTAATGATTAAACCAATACATTAATGGATTTTGATACACAAAACCTTTATTGATGTAGGCGTCAATACCTTCAATCGGCAGAGGTCTATCTTTCCAGGCTCCGGTGGCCAGGAGCACTGCGCTAAATCCCCAATTTTGCACTACATCTTTAAATTCGACTGTTTCGCCCAATTTTATGCCCGGCACAAATAAAATATTCTCATGGCTTAATTTTTCATCAATGAGACGCTCTTCTTTATCTCGCAGTTTTACATGCCACTTGGGCAGACCATCCTCTATTTTGCCATATGGCAATATATTTTGATCGAATACAACCACGCGAAAACCTCTGCTGGCAAGTTGATAGGCCGCCTCGGATCCTGCCACAGCACCACCGAATATGGCTATGAAATGATGCCCCGATTCAATTATATTCTGCATATGATATGATTTCCTCGTTTATTTTTCGTTTTATCAAAACAAGAATCTTCATTCTGATTATGCTAATGTAGGAATAATAATTTAGGAATATGCAAAATTGATTTGTCTGATTCATTTCCAATAAGTTCTTATTTATTACCTTGTAACTATATTTTTTAAGCATAAACCCATATTGAAAAAATGAAAAGCAAAAACTTAAAAAGAAGAGAATTCCTGAGTCGTACCTTTGCGGCTATGGCTACTGTTGCTATTGTTCCCAGGCATGTACTCGGTGGAAGGAATTTTACTGCACCCAGCGACAAAATAGTACTCGGTTTTATTGGCACCGGCAAACAAAGCCGTGGATTGGCTACGCGTTTTTTAAATCTTCCGGATGCGCAAATGGTAGCAGCCAGTGATGTATACGCATCTAAATTGGAGGCTTTTAAAGAAGTGGTTCAACAATACCACAAAGAATCTGGGAAAAGCGGATCTTCACATGGATTTGAAAGCTATGTGGATTATCTGGAACTACTCGATCGCAAAGATATAGATGCAGTAATAATTGCCTCGCCAGATCATTGGCATGCTGTACATGCAGTGCATGCGGCAAACCGCAAAAAGCATGTGTATTGCGAAAAGCCCCTCTCATTGACTGTGGAAGAAGGCCGGATGATGGTCAATGCTGCCCGTAAAAACAACATTGTATTTCAAACGGGTAGTATGCAACGATCGAATAAGGGATTTAGGCATGCCTGCGAATTGGTCAGAAATGGATATATAGGTGAACTAAAAAATGTGAAGGTAAATGTTGGCGATCCTGCTAAGCCATATGATTTACCTGAAGAAACCGTTCCTGAAGGTCTCGACTGGGATAAGTGGTGTGGGCCTTCACCTGTGTTGCCCTTCAACGAACAACTGGCTCCTGCTTCATGGGATGGTCAATGGCCAGCGTGGAGAGCTTATAAAGAAACCGGTGGCGGCATACTCGCAGACTGGGGCGCACACATGTTCGACATAGCCCAGTGGGGACTAGGTACTGATGATACCGGACCGGTTGCTTATATTCCACCCAAAGATAAAAATGCCAACCGAGGCATGATCATGCGCTATGCCAGTGGACTTGAAATGCATCATGAAGACTTTGGCAGGGGTTGGGCTGTGGAGTTTAATGGTTCTGAGGGCACATTGCAGGTGAGTCGATCTTTTCTAGACACGAGGCCTGAAAACATTGCTGCTGTAGAAATTAAATCAAGCGATGAAAGACTCTACTTTAGCGACAATCATTATGCAGATTGGTTTGATTGTATACGTAGTGGCAAGAAGCCCATTTGCGATGTAGAAATTGGACACCGTTCTGCAAGCATTTGCAACCTGGCCAATATTGGCTATTGGCTCAACAGGCCTTTGGAATTTGACCCGTCCAAAGAAGTGTTTGTTAAAGACAAAGAAGCTAATAAGCTCTTGGGGCGTAAATTGAGAAAGCCCTATAATATATAACTTTATTGAAAATGTGCCCGGGATTTTAGCCTCAGGCACATTTTTTTTAGAATCCGTCAGAGGTTTCATTAATCGGCAGTTTAATCCACCATTTTATATTTGTCAATGCTTTAGAATTACTATTCAAATACCCCTCATCATAGATTATTAAAAATCAAGCTCATCGAGTAGTTCAAAGGTATCAGGGTTGTAAACCTTCATATTGATTTTCCGGCCAGCTACATAAAAAAACACTAAGGCATTTTGTGTGGTAAATCCTGTAACATTAGCTGTCCAGGGAGTTTGCTCTTGCGCGTAATAGGGTGCACCAGCGGCACCATTATTCACTTGATATATAGCTCTGCTGAGCTCTAACTTCTTATGTGGATAATTGTCAGGATACATGGGCATATCAGGCGTAATATGAGTTTTACAATAGTTGTGTTCATCACCAGTAAGAATAGCCCGCACTTTTTGACTCTGGTTTATCATTATGTCCAATAATTCATCTCTTCTTTCTATTATTCCTTTTTCAACAGGTTTTCCCGCTACATAAGGGCGAATATCATTGTTGCCATTATACCACATATCGTCTGATACATGGCCTCCATTGGGAAAGCATGGAGTATGGTTTGTAACAAAAATATGTTCAATATCTTTATCACGCTCCAGACGTCGAATGGTTCGCCTAAACCATTCAAGTTGTACGTCCATAATATAGGCGTGCGGATTACCAGATAATAAGGGCACTTGTCCAGGCGAAGTAACAAACCAATAGTTGGAATTCAGTACCACCATGGCCACATTGCCGTGGGTGTAGAAATAAACATTTTCCTTATAAGGCGGAAAATCCATCCTTTCTCTGTCAGGATCATAAGATGCTCCGTCTTCACTCACAGGGCCATTGGTGGGTAAAACAAATTCATCGGCAAATACCTTTTCAGCGGAAACTTTGTCATAAGGTAACTTATCAATGCGATATGAGCTGCGTGTAGTTGGGTCGTGAAATAAGGTACTCAAAGCTTCATGATTGCCCATACCTGTATATATAGGGATATGGTGTGTAAATGGCTCAATAGCGCGTTTCCAGTTAGCATATTCAAGAATTATTTCTTCTGGTCTAAATTGGTAACCGTTGATCAAGTCTCCGGTAAATTGCATAAAGTCTGCTTTGTGCGCGACATTCATTGCCATGATTTTTTTCATAATGTAGGCATTGGCACCGCCAAAACTTCGTTCACCACCACCATTACCATTTCTTGAATCACTTGCATAGGAAAAAACAAATGGGGTTTGCTCTCCAGGTTTAGGTGCGGTTTTCAGCGTATATTTTTCACTTCGGTCACCAAACTGAACTTCATATTCATATAAGGTTTCTGGCTTCAAACCCTTTACCTCAATCTCATGGTCTTTGGTATTTTTACTACTAAAAGTTTTGCCGTTCACGGTAACCTGACAGCTTAGCGGCACATTAGTTCGAAAAGCAATAGTTGCTCTATCGTGGCCGAGAAGATTAACAGATGGCCCTTCAAAAATGCCAGCATCCACTTCGAAGGGGCCTGTACCTTTAAAATAAATCCGTCCGTCATACAGCATGCGCCCTTGATCATCAATAACCCTATAGCCTACCACACCTTTACCGGTTTTTTCCCAGCCAATCATATCGTATCTGTTGGCCAATACACTAATGTCGAGCACAGCTTTGCCAGAGTCTATTTTTGCAGGTGATCTAAAATAAACAGGTTGTGGGTATTTGGTATCGGCGTACGGTATAAATCCATAATATATAAGACCACCTAGTGATTTAGATTGAAAATCGAGTGCTATACCCCGATCATTTCCTACCGGATTTCCCAGCATTTGCTCCAGCGTAAATCTAGGTTCTGTAGCTGCTTCATACACTTTTCGACCGTCTAGGTTTAGGTAAAGCCCCACCTCATCCATATAAATTTCTGGATGTATAGCTGAAACCTTCCAGTCATTGTCTTGCGCAAATGCCAAATCCTGACAAAGCACCCACAATAATAAAAATAGCGACGAGTATTTTCTAATTGTCATATCCATGAAGATTTTCAGCATAAACTTAAGCCAAGGCTCAGAAGAAAACAATGAAATAATCAGGAAAGAGCATTCAGACAGTTAAATTGAATGGTTGTAGAAGTATCATAGTGCCGATTGAGGAGTAGTATTGGAAGTGCCTCAAAAAAAAATTAAAAATATTTAACATTTTTTAGCAGCAGATTAGTGAAGTTAATTGACATTTTTATAGTATTTTGGATGGCAGTTCAGTATTAATTTAAAATTAAATTTTGATTAATTGCAATTAAACAAAAAACCTTAGGTAATTTATTACGTTGTAAAAAATTGTATTCATTATAAGAATTTTCACATTTATTATTACTTTTGACCCTGTTTTTGACAATTAGAATATAAAAATATTAAAAAAAGTGAAACGGTTGCTAATAATTATATCCTGCATAATTCTGACTTTCAGCCTACTGAAAGCCCAGCAGCAACCTATTAATAGTCATTACCCTTCGGAAAGTCCCATTTTTAGAAACGAAAATATAAACGCAAAAAAGCCGGTAGAAATTTTTCCGAATCCAGTAGATGATTTTCTGACTGTAACCATCGATAAAAATGAATTCAAAAATGTCGAATTCGAAGTCTACAACATCATTGGCAATGCTCACAAAATTAGTGTAGAAGATCTTGCCCGGGGCACTTACAAAATTAACCTCAGTAACTTCAATGCTGGATATTATCTTTTGGTCGTGAAAGACACCGAGTCAAGAACCAACAAGGCCTTTAAATTTCAAGTTAAGTAATTTTTTTTCGTACTTATCTCTTAATTTCCTTTACAATTTTCATTTTTTTATCGTGTAGCTTGAAGAGCTCTTTTCGTCCATAAAGACTGCAAATGGGGCATTCATAAGGATTGTGGATTCTGGCTTGGCAATATTGCCGGCCAAAAAAAATGATCTGCAAGTGCAAACGACTCCATCTATTTTCGGGGAATAACTTCTTAAGGTCTTTTTCTGTTTGCTCTACAGATTTACCAATAGAAAGTCCCCATCTCCATGCCAGGCGATGGATATGGGTATCGACAGGAAATGCCGGCTGGCCAAAAGCTTGTACCATCACAACAGAGGCGGTCTTATGTCCCACACCTGGCAAAGATTCCAACGCTTCAAAAGAGGCTGGTACCTCACCAGCATATTGATTGATCAATATGTTAGACAGATCATAAATGGCCTTGGATTTGCGTGGCGAAAGACCACATGGTCTGATAATTTGGGCGATATCACTTACTTGCAATTTCGCCATATCATAAGGATTATCTGCAAGCCTGAAGAGATGCGGAGTCACCTTATTTACACGTTCATCTGTACATTGTGCCGACAGCAGTACGGCAATCAATAAAGTATAAGGGTCTTGGTGTGCCAATGGAACTGGTGTTTCAGGATACAATTTGTCTAAAATCTGGCTGATGTTTGCAGCTTTTTCTTTTTTTGTCATATCAATTTAGCTAAAAATTGGAGCTAAGTTTTTCTAAATGCAATTACGAGTATTTATAAACCAAGACTTTGCATTAATCAGAGAGAAGCGCTTTGGATTTTCGTAATTGCTGCAAAATGCGAAAAATGCAGCACGATCCTTAGGATTATATCAGGTTATTTGCAACAAACAGTACTTCTTCTCACAAATGAAGACTAATTTTGCAATCAGTTAACAATATAATATGAAAAGTAAATTTTGGTCTTTTATAAACAAGATTGAGCACGACATTCGTAATAGAATTCTATTTGCTTTAAAAGTTCTGCTTATTGTTTTTTTAATCTATGTTGAAAATACTCAGCCTGATTGGATCGAGCGTTTACAAATTCCGATACATTATATCAACGCTTTAATTTTTTATGTGTCAGGAAATGTAATTATTACCATTATCCGGTTTACGGTGGTTTATTTTTATCTCAAGAGTCGTCGAGAGCACATATCTAGACCCGACAACTTTATGTTGGGAATGATAAGTATAGCTTCCATTCTGAATTTTGTGATCTTTATTTTTGCTTTGTTTATATTTTTTAGAATCGATTATCGGGAAGTCTTTACTTCACTGAGTATCATCGCAGCGGCCATTGCCATTTTGTCTAAAGATTATATTTCTAATTTGATCAATGGTATGATCATTATGTTTACTGACCACTTTTCATTGGGCGATTTTGTAAAGATTGATGAGCATAGGGGCAAAATCGTTGACATAACTTATATCAATGTGCAATTGCTCAATGAAGAAGATGACCTGGTATATATTCCCAATAACCTGATTCTGGCAAAAGATGTGGTGAATTATACCAAAAGAGCCGTAAACAAGGTCAACATTGAGTTTGAACTCAAATACAATTTCATAGAAAATGTAGGCGAAATGGAGACTTACCTTATTGAGGTGATACAGCCATTTATGGAATACATAGAAGATGATAGCTGCTTGCTCCGTACACTCTCCATTAAAAATGATAGCCTGATGCTGAGCTTTCAATATATAATTAAGGAAAACAATAAAGAGATAGAAAACCGCATTCGACGTAAAGTACTGAGGAGCATAGTAAAATATATAAGAGCAAGAGAAGAAAATAATGCCTCAGCATAGCTAGAATCGATATGAATTGACTTTATAGTTTATAAAATTGCATTTTTTACATAAACTATATATCTTGGAAAGTTCCTATTTAAAAAACCCTAACTAAAATTATTTATGGAAACTACCAACTTAGACACTTCACCTATGTCTGTTAAAGACTGGCTTATTACCTTGGTGATTTTAATTATTCCTATTATTGGTTTTGTTATGCTATTTGTCTGGGCATTTGGCAGCGGCAATAACATTAACAAAGCAAATTACGCCAAAGCAAGCTTAATCCTTGTTTTGATTTTTATTGGATTAGGTATTATTTTTTCGGTTGTTTTTGGCGCCTTTATCGCTCAAATGATGGGTACAGGTGTAAGCTATTGATATTAAACACATTTGTAAAAAAAAATCATTCAGGCATTTTTGGTATATCCATCAATGCCTGTTTTTTATAATATACTCTAGTGCTTGAATGCTTTAATGCACTTAGAAATTTCCCTGCAAGCCGCCTCCAGGATTGTCTTCTAGCACTTCTTCGTCCTTACTAGTTTTGGTTTGTAAGTTCTTACTTTGCTTGACTTCCATATCACTCAATTGAATTTTTAAGGCATCTACCGAGATCTGAATTTCATATGCTGAAAATGCCAATGAAAGCATGAGCAACAATAAACTTAGACCGAAGGTATGCTGTGCCCAAACAGGTTGCTCATTAAAAATTAAGAACATACAAACCACACAGAAAAAGAAACTCAATACACCCAGCACTTGCATATTGCGAATAATAACTACCCTGCGGCGCAAATTCTTGATCTGATCCAATAAATTTTCAGAAGGAGCTTCTTTATATCTTAAATGTAAACTTCGGATTACATTGGCCAACGACAAAAACCTATTGGTATAGGCTAGAAAAAGCAAAGAGATTGCAGGAAATAACAAAGCAGGTGTTGTGAGATTTAAGTGCATGTCCATTGGCATATTTTATATCAAACAATTCAATTTCCGGCTTGTTAGTTTTAGTTTTTTGGCAACTAAATCACTGAATGATCATCTTCTTTAAAGCCGACTGTATTTAATTCTTGCAATAAGCTGTCTTTTAGCATCATGTAAGCAGGCCTTAAATCTTCTTTCACAGGCTCAGCCGATGGTGGCTCTACTTTAAGCGGATCAATGGCTCTGCCATTCATGTAAAATCTAAAGTCGAGGTGGGGGCCTGTAGATAATCCTGTACTGCCTACATATCCAATTACCTGTCCTTGTCGAACATGGCCTCCTACTCTTATTCCTTCACCATATTTAGATAAGTGCAGGTAGGCAGTGGTGTATACACTATTGTGTCTAATTTTAACCATATTACCGGCTCCACCATTATATTTCTTTTCTGTTACTACGCCATCGCCGATAGACATTACAGGTGTGCCTACCGGTGCAGCATAGTCTACCCCATGGTGCGGACGCGTGATTTTCAATACAGGATGCCGACGGGCATTTGAAAACCTTGAGCTTATGCGTGAAAACTTAAGTGGTGCCTTCAAAAATGCCTTTCTCAAACTATTTCCTACTTCATCAAAATATTCAGGCCCCTCCCCCTGATCGTAGCGAAAGGCATAAAAATCGCGACCCATGTGATTGAAATGTGCACTTATAATTTTACCAATGCCTGCATTTTCGCCATTCACTTCGTAGCGTACATAATTAGCTTTGAAGGAATCGCCTTTTTGCACACCAAAAAAATCGATTACCCAGGCATACACATCGGACAACTCATGTACCAACAAGGGTGAGCCACCGGCATCAATTACTGCATTGTAAAGTGAGGAACTGATTTTGCCAGTCAAGACTTCTTGAATAGTATCTACATCATTTTTGCCATTGGTAACCAGTAAAGAATCTCTAAAATCAAGAATGACATATTCTATGAGATTGGGATGATAAATAAAATATTTGGCTGTACTCATTGAGTCACTTTCGTAAATCACGGTATACGGTTTTCTGGCCTGAATTTTCCGAACATCAAAAACATCGCGTGGTACCATGTTAAGTTGGTTGATAGCTTGACGACTTACATTGTACTTGGCAAGTATGCCTGACAAGTTTTCATTGTTCTGAATAATATTTTGCTCTACTTCTAAGCTATCGATAGGTATACCATATAAGAGTTTGGGTGGTGGAATTATAAATTCTGTGCTGTCAGCAATGTCTTCTACGTCAGAGTAGTAAAGTTCTGAATAGTTTTGACTTTTGATTAAAAAATAAATTATTACTGCTACGACTGTGAGTGAGAAGATGATTACTTGCCAATTTTTCATTCAGTGTTAGTTTTCCTTCAATTAAAATTTAATATTTGCAATTTGTCTGCAAATATGCAAAGTGTTGAGGTAAATTTTTAGTTTCTTCATACATTCATGTAGATTATAATGGTAGTATTGCCAAAAGATTGTGTGTGAGATGGAATATCCTTCGAAATTAATAGCTGAGGCCGTTGCTGAAATATCAAGATTGCCCGGGATAGGCAAAAAAACAGCGCTTAGACTGGCCTTGCACCTGCTTAAGCAAGATGCTGAAAGCACCCATAAACTTGCGGAAGCGTTGATAAACTTGCGCGACAACAGCCGAAATTGTCGTATTTGCCACATGCTTTCTGATTCAGAAGATTGTACATGTGCTTCTGTCAAAAGAGACCATTCTATAATTTGTGTAGTAGAAGACACGCCTGATATCATGGCCATTCAGAATACCGCTCAATATAATGGCTATTTCCATGTTTTGGGCGGAGTTATTTCTCCGCTTGAAGGTATAGGGCCATCAGAACTAACCATCGAATCACTTATTCGTCGTGTATCACAAGCAGAAATACCTGTGAAAGAAATAATTCTGGCACTAAGTCCAACAATGGAAGGAGATACGACTTCGTTTTATATTGCGAGAAAGCTTAATCCCTTTGGAGTGAAAATAACCACATTGGCAAGAGGTGTTCCTGTAGGCGGAGAGTTAGAATATACCGATGAAGTGACACTGGGGCGAAGCATTGTACAACGAACAAATTATGATCAGGGTACTTAGATGTTTCAGCAATTTTGCATTTTTTAACGTTTTTGATTACCAACAATGTGCTATCTTGTGGTAATTGCCAGATTATTTTAGTGTAAACATGATAACAAACTTTTTAGCTAAGAAAATAAAGAATACTTCATCAAAACTTTTGTTGATGAAAGGCATTGTACTGTTTTGGGTGTATTGCACATTGCTATGTTATCCGTTAAGCTCGCTCATGGCACAGCAACCACAGGATGACAATGCACTTATGATGCGCGAAATGGCCGAAGGCGCCCGCTTGATGGATGAAGGCAGGTATGCTGATGCCGATCGTAGATTCCGTTTTGTGCTTGACAATTCCAGGGTATTACCTGCCGAAATATGCTATTACTTCGGTATTAATTCATTCTTTATGAATAAATACAAACAAAGTATAAACTGGCTTAATAAATATATTGAGCTTAAAGGTACTTCAGGTCAATATTTTGATTCAAGTATAGAATATTTACAATTGGCAGAAGAAAGATACCGTTCGGACAACAGTACCCCAAATAAAATGACCATAGAGGAAGTAAAAAGCGATACTACCAGTATAGATGGAACGGGCGGTCGTGCTTTTGCCTTGGTAGAATGTGCAGGTAAAAAGATCGTTTGTCCGGTTTGCAATGGCAGGGGCGTGATAATCAAAGCCAGTGTATTTGGTGATAAAACCTACAAAACGTGCCCTTATGGCGACGAGTATGGGTACCTGACCTGTGAAGAGTATAATTTACTGCTACAGGGCAAACTTGAGGGAAGAGAGGAGTAGTATAAAGGTGAAAGCTCAAAGGTGAAAGGGAAGAAAAGCTGGAAGCTGGAAGTTCGAAGGCCGGAAGTTCGAAGGCGTAAAAAGGAGTTGTTAGGGAGGCGTTGAGTTATTTAGGTCGAAGCTTGCCTGCCGATAGGTCATAGCCGTCAGGCTAAGTTCGTAAGTAAC
>DAIQNU010000007.1:18983-25424 GCA_036788235.1 Cyclobacteriaceae bacterium | reverse complement strand
GTTGATCACTAAATGCAGGATCGGCATCAGTTGATAACTCCGCTACAAGCGTACCAATAGGTGTACCTTCGCTTACTTGATCAGATGAAAGTATTAGTTCAGTAGGAGGAGTGTAATCGGCAAAACTTAAGTTTGCTACCAACAAAAGTACCGGCAGTAGTATATATTTTATCATAATTCAATGAGTCAGCATTGCATAAAGGACAAATATAGATGGAGTATGTTATTAAAAACCGGATAGAGTCTTCCAGTAATTACATGTGAAATTACTACTTGAAAATTGTGTTAAATGAAGTTTAAGGGATCAATGGACAATTTACTTGAAAAATAATGACTGGTCAACAGCTTTTGGTTTTCAGGATTAATACCGGATAATTTATCGTTAAATATTTGTATATCAATGCATTATATATTTTGTATGGAGCAATGACCTGAAAAAAATGAACTGGCAGTATATTTTGCCTATTAAAACCCCATTGAAAAATATGGACTTTTGATTAGCCTGGCCTGTCTGTTATCCTGCTTGTTGATTGATTTTTATAGTAATACATCATCAATATTACAAAGGGAAAGAGGCTGGTAGGAGCTTTAAGCAACCCATTTGCAGCCGGATTTTGTGCGCTTTTTTTCAGTTGTGCGATAAAAAATCCGGATTACAGATACTTTTCGAGCAGCGCTTTTTTAACTTTTTGCATGCCTGTCCCGGCATTTTCTTCTATCATTATTACGTTTTCGCGGGGTCTCAACGTAGGCAAGTTTGGATCAACAACGAATATAGGTGCGTCCATGGGTACGTAGTCCACCAGACCGGCGGCAGGATACACTTGCAATGATGTGCCCACCACAACAAAAGCTTCGGCTTTCATGGTTTCAAGCGCAGCTACTTCCATCATGGGAACCATCTCGCCAAACCACACAATATGTGGCCGGAGCTGCGAACCTTTTTCACAGACATCGCCCATGTTGAGTTCCCAGCCTTTCATGTCGTAGACCAAGGATTCATCCACAGTACTTCTAGTTTTGAACAATTCTCCGTGCAAATGAATAACCTGGCTGGAGCCGGCCTTTTCATGCAGATTGTCAACATTTTGGGTTATGACCACTACTTCAAAATGCTGCTCAAGATCGGCAATGGTGGTATGTGCCTGATTTGGCTTAGATTCAAGCGCCTGCTTTCTTCTTTCGTTATAAAAAGATAGCACCAACTCAGGATTGGCACGCCAGGCTTCTGGTGTCGCCACGTCCATTACATTGTGGCCTTCCCATAGCCCACCCGCATCTCTGAAAGTCTTTAATCCACTTTCAGCGCTTACGCCGGCACCACTCAAAATCACCAATTTTTTCATGGTCAGCACATTTATTTTGCTTTTTTGCCAAAGCGGCCACCTTTTTTCTCAGGTGTATTGGCGGCCAATTCCTGACATTTTTCCAATGTCAGGTCAAGAGGCTCAATATCTTTGGGTATTTTTACATTCTTTTTACCAGCTTTGATGTAAGGCCCCCATCTTCCGTTGAGTACCTGTATATCCGGATCTTCATCAAAAGACTTGATCAGCTTTTCAGCATCACTTTTTCTCTTGGCTTCTATTATTTCTATTGCCCGTTCGGCTTCAATCACCATTGGATCATCTTCCTTTGGCAATGAATAAAATTTACCGCCATGCTTGATGTATGGGCCGAATCGACCAGCATTTACTTCCATTTCACCGTCTTCATAAAGACCGATTTTCCTAGGTAGTTTAAAAAGCTCCAGGGCATCTTCCAGACTAATGCTTTCTATAAATTGCTCTTTTTTCAGGCTAGCATAGATCGGTTTTTCATTTTCATCGCCACTGTCGCCGATTTGTACAATCGGCCCAAATCTACCTAATCTGGCTATTACCTTTTTACCACTTTTGGGATCAATGCCCAATTCACGTGAGGTGCCAATTTCAGATCGATCCATGGTTTCAGTATCCTGGACTTTGGAGTGAAAAGCACCATAGAAATTATCGATCATGGTATTCCAGACTACTTTGCCATTAGCGATGTCATCAAATTCCTTTTCAACATTGGCTGTAAAGGAATAGTCTATAACATTTGGAAAACGATCTACCAGAAAATCATTGACAACCATGGCCATATTGGTGGGGAAGAGCTTTTGTTTTTCTGCTCCTGTTATTTCAGTTTTCTGCTCCGTTTTTACAGTGCCATTGATCAATTGTATTTCAGTATAATTTCGATTCTTACCTTCACGCGATTCTTTTTCTACATATCCACGTTTTTGAACAGTTGTAATTGTTGGTGCATAGGTAGAAGGTCGACCAATTCCCATTTCTTCGAGTTTTTTCACAAGACTTGCTTCAGTATATCTAGGAGCAGCTCTGGTAAAGGTTTCTCTCGAGATCATCTGCTGCAATTTCAGGGACTGCTCAATACTCAAAGGCGGTAACATAGATTGTTTTTCTTCGTTTTCTTCATCTTCATCAGAAGACTCAATATACACTTTCAGAAATCCTTCAAACTTTATTACCTCGCCTGAAGCGATAAGTTTATTCTTGTTGTTTTCGATATTAATGGTTGCCACAGTCTTTTCTATACGGGCTTCAGCCATTTGCGAGGCTATGGCACGCTTCCATATAAGCTCGTACAAGCGATTTTCTTGCGCCGAGCTACCAGCTTCCGTATCAGCGAAGTTGGTAGGTCTGATAGCTTCATGCGCCTCTTGAGCTGATTTATTTTTAGTTTTGAAGTGCCTTACTTCTACATATTCTTTTCCATATGACTTTTCGATCTCCTTGGTGGCACTTTCAATGGCATCGTCTGAGAGATTTACTGAGTCTGTTCTCATATAAGAAATCTTACCTGACTCATATAGTCGCTGAGCTACAGACATGGTTTGTGATACCGAAAAACTCAATTTTCTACTGGCTTCCTGCTGCAGGGTAGAGGTTGTAAAGGGAGGTGCAGGTGATTTTTTACCTGGTTTTTTTTCCAGGTTTTCTATTGAGAAAGCGGCATTTTTACAGTGCTCGAGCAATTCTTTAGCTTCCGCTTCTGTCTCAAATTTCCCGGGCAGATCTGCCTTTAAGGTTTTACCATTTCCCAGGTCAAACAATGCACTTACTTTATAGAACGACTGAGCTTTGAATTTTTCAATGTCTCTTTCTCGCTCTACAACCAGTCGAACAGCTACAGATTGTACGCGACCGGCTGAAAGTCCTGTTTTAATCTTTTTCCAAAGAATAGGCGATATTTCAAAACCCACCAACCGATCCAGCACTCTTCTGGCTTGTTGTGCATTGACCAAATCAAGATCAATGCCACGAGGTGATGACATGGCCTTGGTTATAGCCTTTTTGGTGATTTCCCTAAATACTATTCTTTTAGTTTCTTTATTACCCAGCTCCAAAGCCTCATTTAAATGCCAGGAAATAGCCTCTCCTTCGCGGTCATCGTCCGTCGCAAGGTATATGGTGTCAGATTCCTTGACAAGCTTCTTGAGTTGCTTGACCACCTCTTTTTTATCTGCCGTTATTTCATAGGTAGGCTTAAATCCATTTGCCACATCTATGGCGTTATTGCCCTTGGGCAAGTCTCTTACATGTCCATAACTGGACGTCACTTTAAAGTCTGCTCCTAAATAACCTTCTATGGTTTTGGCTTTAGCCGGTGACTCAACGATTACCAGATTCTTTGGCATTATTCCCTATTTATATTCTAAAATTTCAAATATCAACAAAAAAAGTTCAAAGATGCAAACCTGTGCTTCGCCTTGTATATAGAAAGCTTCAAAAATCGTTTTGAAACACTTGTATAATAACGTATTGATAATCAAGAGATAAACACTATAAATTAATGTGAATTTATAGTATTAAGTTAGACAAGTTATTTTTTTTGAATTGTCAAATAAATCGCCCAGTCATTTTTTTAGCATTTTATTGTCATATCCTAAATGAGGTATTTGAACAGAATATTTTAAAATTTTTGTGCAAATGCTCTTTCTAACTTCTATATTGCCAAGGATCTGTAAACCACATTATGAAGAAAAAACTTTATTTACTTCGACACGCAGAGGCCAGAGTTCAGGGTAATGGCGAAAAAGACAAAGACAGAATGTTAACTTCAAAAGGCATGCAAGATGCCTCAAGAATGGGGTCATGGTTGTATAAGAATCAACCAGGAATAGCTATGATATATACGAGCCAAGCTGAAAGAGCCATGCAAACAGCATCATTAATTGCAGATCAGCTTCGTCTTGACAATGACAAACTTCAACAGCATGAAGATCTTTATGAAGCTTCGGCACGGCTCTATATGGATATTGTGCGGGGCTTCAATGATAGCTCTGATCGGGTAATGCTAGTAGGTCACAATCCGGTAATTATGTATTTCGCTGAATATATAAGTGGTCAAAGCATAGAAGGAGGGATGAAGACCTGCACATTAATTGAAATAGAATGCGAGACCGATGCCTGGGAAGAAGTGCCAGAGAAGAAAGGAAGATTGATAAATATTGTGCACCCTGACGATTTGATTTGATTAATTCACTAATTCAGTGTTTAGAGTTTCAGATAGATTCTTTTCTTTTAGTGAAAACTCCAATTATTTTTTAAGCTACATTGAAAGATTTTGAGTCAGGTTATAGCTGATAGTTAAGTTCATGCACGGTGCAATTTATAAATTATATAGAGGCTTTTCTATTTACCTGTAATTCTACATGTAACATAGTGCGAGTTTAGGTTTTACTTATGTCTTTTAAATGCTTCCATTGCCAATGATTTAGGATGTCCTGTTTAAATGTCATGAAAATGTTTTGCAGGAATCCCGGAACATTTTGTTATGTTTTAATTCAATAATGCTATCAAAATATTTTGTTGAACAATTCGTATAAATCAAAATAATATATTATAAATTACATATAAAGCGACATAATTATTGGTTAATAATTATAATTCATTCATTTTTTAAACCTAAGTTTAAGATTTTTATAAACTGGATGAAATGTATTTATCTACAAATCCATAGAAATTAACATTCTTTGGCAATCAACTATTGGGTTTTAGGTATTCTATTTTCTGTCACTTTAAGTATCGATTTTAAATTACATGTAATTGACTACGGCAATATATATTGCGCAATTGATAATAAAATATTGTTTTGTATAAAAAATGTTTACTTTGATACATAATCATTGAAAATATGATATATTTGCCTTGAGTTGAAAAACATTGTAATTTATAGGAATATGTCAATTTAACATTCAATAAATTATAAAATAAGTATGAATTATATGCATATTTTAGGTTTGGCTAAGAATACTGTGCAGCATCCTAAAGTGTTTTGTTTAATATTGTTTGATTTAATACATGTTTAGGTTATTTCAATATATATAATAAATGAATTGTTAATTTTTTGATTTCTTGCAAACGCAAAACAACCATATTACACGTGAAATCTACCGTATTCTATTTTTTGTTATTTCAGGTATCCGCCTGGATCTTATTTTTCGGGAATGATTTAGACGATTCCAATCCGGGTGAAGACTTGACCGGAAAATCATGGCAGGTAGTAAATCCTATTCCCGGGCCATATCTATTTGCTAATCATGAGAGCATTGATAAGCTCACATTTTATGAAGATGGTCGATTTGTCCGTCTTACTAATGAAGGAAAAGTTGAGAGCGGTCATTGGGAAATGCACAAATCGCAATCTAATTTATCACTCATCACAGATCTGAAAGTTGAGAATTATAAATACAGCTCAATGTCTAATGAAAACAATGAGGCTTTGTTGGTATTGGAGCAAATTGATGCCGGTAAAAGTATATTTAGGCAATTGGCTTTGCAGATTGGCAGATTCAATTAACACAGATATAAAATTTTTAATCTTCAAGCTAATTAATTGATCTATTAACGAAGAAATAAAATTGTATAAAAAGGGCACGTCTCTGAAGACATGCCCTCATACATTCTATCTCATTTTCTTATAGGCATTAATTAAATTATTGGTGGAATCATCATGGCTTTGCACTTCCTCGGTGTTTTCAAGCTCTGGAAGTATCTTGTTCGCCAATTGTTTTCCGAGTTCAACGCCCCATTGGTCGAAGCTAAAAATATTCCAGATAACTCCTTGAGTAAATATTTTATGTTCGTACATGGCAATCAGTGCTCCGAGAGTAAAAGGCGTTATTTGCTTAACCAAGATGGAATTTGTGGGTCTGTTGCCCTCAAATACTTTATAAGGAAGCAATGCTGAAATTTCTTCGTCGGTCTTACCAGCGGCTTTCAATTCATCTAACACTTCTTGCGAGGTTTTTCCCATCATCAATGCTTCTGTTTGTGCAAAAAAGTTTGAAAGCAGCTTGGTGTGGTGATCACCGACCGGGTTGTGACTTTTGGCCGGAGCAATAAAATCACTTGGTATCAACTTGGTACCTTGATGAATCAATTGGTAAAAAGC
>DAIQNU010000007.1:0-18973 GCA_036788235.1 Cyclobacteriaceae bacterium | reverse complement strand
AGCATGTTGTCCATTAGTGCTAGGCTCGCCCCAAATAATCGGGCCGGTTTGGTAATCAACTTTCTTACCTGATCTATCAATGTATTTGCCATTGCTTTCCATATTTCCTTGTTGAAAATATGCTGCAAATCTATGCAAATACTGATCGTATGGCAGGATGGCTTCTGACTCAGCCCCAAAAAAATTGTTGTACCATACACCTAATAATGCGAGCACTACAGGCAGGTTCGATTCAAAATCTGCATTTTTAAAATGCTCATCCATGGCATGCGCACCTTCCAGAAGCTTTTCGAAATTTTCAAATCCAATACCACAGGCAATCGACAATCCTATGGCCGACCAAAGTGAGTATCTTCCACCCACCCAGTCCCAGAATTCAAACATATTTTCGGTATCTATACCAAATTTTTCAACTTCACCCTTATTGGTACTCAAAGCCGCAAAATGGTATTTCACATATTTTTCATCTTTAGCCTTTGCCAAAAACCATTTTCTTGCCGTATGAGCATTGGTCATAGTTTCCTGAGTGGTAAAAGTTTTGGAAGCCACTAAAAAGAGTGTGGTTTCAGGATCGAGCATTTTAATGGTTTCGGAAAGATGTGTGCCATCTACATTTGAAACAAAGTGCAAATTGACCAGTGGCGATTTATAAGCTTTTAGGGCTTCTGTTACCATCAATGGTCCAAGATCTGAACCGCCAATCCCAATGTTTACAATGTCCTTAACAGCCATACCAGTGTACCCTTTCCAATTTCCAGCTATAATCTTATCTGAAAATGACTTCATTTTTCGCAAAACGGCATTCACATCTGGCATTACATCTTTGCCATCGACCATTACCGGGCGATTGCTGCGATTCCTTAACGCGGTATGTAGTACAGATCTTTTTTCGGTTTCATTAATAATTTCACCATCAAATGTACTTTGTATTGCATCTTTTAAATGGGTTTCTTTAGCCAATTGAAATAATAGGCTCATTGTTTTTGTATCAATTATATTTTTGGAATAATCCAATAAAATATCATCGAATTGCAGTGAATATTTTTTGAAACGATCGGGTTCGTTTTCAAAAAGCGTGCGCATATGCTTATTTTTCAACTCAGCATAATGTACTTCCAGGTCTTTCCAGGCCTGCGTTTTTGTGGGATTTATTTTGTGAAGCATATTGATATGAACTATAAAACGTTGTAAAAAAGGTAAGCACAAAACTAACCAAAAATCTGGATTATGATTCAATTACAGAAAATGTTGATTTGTGGATAATATGTTCGTAAGTGGTCTAAGGTAGTGGGAAAAAATGTGCATAGCTGTGGAAAAAACGATTGCAGGCATGTGGATAAACTAAGGATAAGTTAAGTTCATATTATTTCTTTGGAGCGTTTGAATAGCTTATGTTTGCAACCCTCTCTTTTGAGCAACCAAAATTTTACTATGGAACAAGGAAAAATTAGTGCACTAAGAACCGACCGGAAACCCAGGAATTTAATGAATGCTTCTTTGCCCGAACAACCGGGAAAATTGCCACCTCAGGCCACTGATTTGGAGGAAGCAGTTTTAGGTGCACTTATGCTTGAGAAAGAAGCTTTGAACGTTGTCATTGATATTCTCAAGCCTGAAAGTTTTTACAGAGATAGTCATAAGGAAATTTTTTCAGCCATTCTTGAATTGTTCAATAAGTCTGAGCCCATCGATATTCTTACGGTAACCGCGCAGCTTAGAAAAAGGGGTTCACTAGAGTTTTGCGGTGGAGCATATTATATTACTGAACTTACGTCACGCGTGAGTTCTGCCGCAAATGCTGAAGCACACTCAAGGATTATCACAGAAATGGCCATAAAACGGGAGCTTATCAGCATCGCCACCCGAATACATAAAGAAGCCTACGAAGATACTTCTGATGTCTTTGACCTGCTAAATTCTACCGAACAATCCATTTTTGAAGTATCAGAAATAAACATTCGGAAGAATTTCTCGGATATGCGTTCGATCATGCATCAGGCAATATCGGAACTTGAGATGCGTAAAAATCAAGGTGATGGACTCACAGGCGTGCCTACCGGGTTTTCGGCATTGGATCGAGTCACTTCTGGATGGCAAAAATCGGATCTGGTAATTATAGCAGCCAGACCCGGTATGGGTAAAACTGCCTTTGTGGTATCTGCCCTTCGAAATGCAGCCGTAGAATTTAAAAGGCCTGTGGCTATTTTTTCTTTAGAAATGTCGAGTGTTCAGTTGGTAAACAGGCTTATTTCTGCTGAGGCAGAGCTCGATAGTGAAAAATTGAAAAAGGGAAACCTGGAAGATTATGAATGGGAGCAACTTGTTCATAAGACGGCCAAATTGTCCGAAGCCCCACTATATATCGACGATACCCCGGCACTTTCGATTTTTGAATTCAGAGCCAAAGCCCGAAAGCTCGTGCAGCAACATAAAGTTGAGCTGATTGTAATCGATTATTTGCAGCTTATGTCGGGCGATACTGGAAAAGGCTCAGGGCCGGGCAACAGGGAACAAGAAATTGCCACTATTTCCAGGGCACTCAAGACTATCGCCAAAGAGCTAAGTGTACCAGTTATTGCGCTTTCTCAGCTATCTAGGGCAGTAGAAGTTAGAGGGGGTGATAAACGTCCGCAACTTTCAGACCTTCGTGAATCAGGGTCTATAGAGCAAGATGCCGATATGGTTATGTTCCTTTACCGACCTGAGTACTACAATATAACCGAAGATGCCGAGGGTAATAACTTGCTTGGTGTAGGTGAAGTCATTATTGCTAAACACAGAAATGGTTCCCTCGATACTGTTCAATTGAAGTTTATCGGCAAATTCACCAAGTTTGGTGATTTAGATCAGTTTGGTGATCGCGTTCCGGGTGCATTTCCTTCTACGCCAGGCATCCCCGGCGAATTCGATTCTTTTACCAGTACCATGACTTTCCAAAGTAAGGCTAATGAATCAGGGAACGACCTCCCGACAAAGCCAAGTGGTTTTGGAAATGATCCGGCAGATGATGAGCCACCTTTTTAATATGGTATTATAATTCATTGTGAATACTAAGAAAGTCAACCGGTTTTTTTTAAGAAAAACTGCCGTCAGGGAATGCACCATAATACTCCCTCGCACGCTTTACAAAAGCGCGCGAGTTGGCTATTTTTACCTCACTAATAGCTTCCAACGAAAACTCATTTACAATTCATTCAAAGCTCTAGATGCTTTGCTGGCAATACTTTGGGTGTAAGGGTGCCCTTTATACTCCATAGATTTTTTAAGCCAGTATTGCGCATTCGATTTGTCTGCTGCTTGTTTTGCCATTAGGCCTAGTTCGAGGCAGGCATTGGCCGCAAAGTACAATTCTTTACTGGCGGTGATCTCAGTAGATTTTATCAAATTTTCTTTGGCAAGACTGACTTTATTCAGCTTTTGATAAATTCTTCCAATTCTGTAATGGTATTCTGCCAGCCAATCATTATCCCTGTTTTTTACCTCTGCATTTTTAAGAACCTGCAAGGCTTTCTGGTAGTTACCACCATCAAATAGCATCCTGGTTTTTATTAAGGTACTGTCTGGTAAAATACCTTTTTGTAGAATTATATGAGCATTTTTATCTGCTTCGGTTTGCGTATTTCCATTAACATTTGCCTTGTTAAAATAAAATTCGGCCAATGAATTATTGCCATGCAAAAGATTGGCGATGCTTATTTTAAACCAGGCATCTTTTAGTAGATCTTCCGATAAATTCTCTTTGATAAATAAACTGTAGGCGGCAATTGATTTAATGTAATCTTCTAATTGGAGTGATGCTTCTCCCTTAAAGTAATATATGGCTGGTATCGGTTTTGTGCCTGTTTTTTTTAAGGTGGTTAGTATATGGTCAATGTATCGAAGGCTTAAAGCTGCATTACCTGATTTCTGACAAATACTAATAGCTGCATAGTAAGTAAGTAGACTGGCCGATTCATCGTCTAGCAAATTTTGGATTGACTTAAATGCTTCGGTAGAATTGTTAAAGAGGTAGGACAATGAGATTGATTCTATAATTGTGGCTTCCTCTCTAAAAAAGTATGTCTTTTCGCGAACTGTCTGCAACATTTCTAAACCCAATGAAATATTCGGTTTAATACCCATAATTGGGATTAGCCACTGATGCTTTTCTGGCAAGCTCCCCAACAATAAATGCAAACAGGCCATGGTTTTGAGCTGTGGAATGTATTCGGGATAGCTTGACATATTTCTTTTGGCAATGGCGATCGACTGTCGAAGTTCCCAGATGCCTTGTAGCATTTCTCCTTGCATTATTTTTATTATAGCCCAATGTAGCCGGACTTCAGAGGTCACGAAATTCACCAATTCTTCGCTTTCATTCATGGATGCCAATAGACTCAAATATTCTTTCTCTGCATATTTTCTTTGTTCATAGCCTTTCTTATCCCCTGTGAAAACAATATGACAGAAGTTTGCCAGGCTAGCAACATAAACATCCTGAGGGGTATGTAATGCTGATATATTGGGACTGGAAAAATCGAGCTGCAGAATTTTATCGTAGCCATCTATTCTTGATCCATTTAAAACGAAAGCATAAGGATTTTGATCCTGTGCTGAAAGGATGCTTGAAGTCCCAAAAATCAATACTACACAAATTAAAACTGAATGGGGAGTGGGTAAAAAGAAATCCCGAGCCATTGATAGGATTGAACTCCTGGCTCGGGATTTATATTTTTGTGGATTTTTGAATTTCAAAATTCCGAAAAATCAATTTCTGAGAAAGACCGATTATACAGCCTTTGCTTTTCTTGTTGTTTTCTTAGGTTCTTCTTCAACGATGTCTTCAACATCATAGAATATTCTACCGCAATGCTCACAAACAATAACTTTTTTTCTTTCTCTTACTTCAGCCTGGCGCTGAGGCGGTACAATATTGAAGCAACCACCACATGCATTACGCAAGACTTTTACGATAACCAGACCGTTGCGAGCTTGCTTTCTGATTTTATTATAAGATTTAATGAGCCTTTCTTCAACCTGAGCAGCCGCTTTTTCTCTTCCAGCTAACAATTTCTTCTCTTCATCTTCACTTTCGCTGATAATCTGGTCAAGTTCGGCTTTTTTGCTATCGAGGTCTTTCTTTCTTTCATCAAGACGGGCTTGAGTATGTTCGATTTCCTCTTTTTTAGCTTCGATTCTCACATAAGCTTCTTTGATCCGCTTTTCGCAAATCTGAATTTCTAACTGCTGGAGCTCTGTTTCTTTCGTGATGGCGTCATATTCTCTGTTGTTTCTGACGTTCATCTGCTGTTCCTCATATTTTTTTATGAGTTTTTCAGAATTTTTAATCGCAGCTTTATTGGCGTTGATTTCATTATCCTGAATTTCGATTTCTCCTTGATGTTTTTGAATCCGGGTTTCATAACCGGCTATTTCATCTTCAAGGTCACCTACTTCTTCAGGCAATGCGCCTCTAATTTTTATTAACTCATCCAGATCTGAGTCGATAAGCTGGAGCTTATATAATGCTTCAAGTTTTTGAGATACTGTTCTTTCCATGAACTACGCGTAATGTATTGGATTTGTATTCACATTTGACAAATGGAGTGCAATATTAGAAAATTTTTCTGATAATATCTCATAAAACAATTCTTTTGTAAATCTTTCGCTCTCATAATGTCCTATATCTGCGATAAGGATCTCACCCGCCGCATCAAAAAATTCATGATATTTAAAATCTGCCGATACAAATACATCGGCTTTTTGATTTTTAGCTGCTGCGAGTAAAAAGCTACCAGAACCGCCGCAAACGGCTATCTTGCTTATATTTTTTTGTGTGAATGCTGTATGTCGGAGCATAGTAAGATCCATTTTTTGCTTGAGGTATTGCAAAAAGTTTGTTTCAGACATTGGCTCCGGCAGTATGCCTATCATACCTGAGCCTACTTCTTGATGTTTGTTTTCTAACTTGTGTAAATAATATGCCACTTCTTCATAAGGATGTGCTTTATGCAAAGCAGCTAATACCTTTTTTTGCAAATATGCCGGGAAAATCACCTCTATTCTGTTTTCTGTAACTTCTTCTTTTCTATTTTGCTCTCCAATATGTGGTCGGGCGTTTTCATTGGGCATAAAAGAACCAGTGCCAGAAATCTTAAAACTGCATTGCTGGTAATTGCCAATGTTGCCTGCACCCGCAGTATGCAAAGCATCTAAAACAAACTCAGTATTTTCTATAGGCACAAAACTTGTTAATTTATTAAGCTGCTCTGATTTGGGTGACAATATATTACGGTTTGTGAGTCCGAGTTTATCACATATTTTATTGTTGACGCCCCAAGCCACATTGTCGAGATTGGTATGTGCTGCGTAAATGGCTATGTCATTTTTTATGGCTTTTATAAGTGCCCTTTCTGTAGGATTATCACCGTTTATTTTCTTTAATCCTTTAAAAATCAATGGATGATGAGCAATAATGAGCTCGGCTCCCAGACTGATGGCCTCGTCAATTATGGCTTCTGTAACATCCAGGGTTATCAATACACAAGAAACACTTTGCGTAGCTTGCCCAAGTATTAGCCCTGCATTGTCATAGTCTTCTTGTAATGAAAGAGGCGCTGCTTTTTCAAGATGTTGGGTAATGTCAATAACTTTTACCATAATTGAGCGTTTTTTGCCAGTGCTATTAAATTTGTGCAGAAAAAAATACGATGTCACTCGGAAAACAAGGTTCAAAACTAAAAAATAACCAGCAATTCCCTATGACTTTATTGCAGCGTCTGTTAATGCCTTTGGCGGTTTTGTATAACGCAGGTACCAAATTCAGAAATCATCTGTATGATATAGGCAATCGAAAGTCCTTTAGCTTTGATGTAGGGGTGATCTCTGTTGGTAACTTAAGTGCCGGTGGTAGTGGGAAAACACCGATGGTTGAATATTTGGTGACTTTGCTTGCCAATAAATATCCTTTGTGCACATTGAGTAGAGGGTATAAACGCAAGACAAAGGGATTTAAAATGGCCAATGCTGATGATAATGCATTAAGTATTGGCGATGAACCTTTTCAGTTTTACACCAAATTTAATACTATAGCCAGCATAGCAGTCGGAGAGGAGCGAGCACTCGCTATTCCAGAAATTTTATTTGAAAAGCCTGAAACCAAGGTTATTATCCTGGACGACGCCTTTCAACATCGCTCTGTAGTTCCAGATTTATCCATTTTGGTAACGGAATATGGAAGGCCATTTTTCGAGGATTATCTGTTACCTTCTGGTCGATTGCGGGAGGCTAGAAAACAAGCTAAAAGAGCCGATATAATTGTCGTAAGTAAATGCCCCGAAAACATTTCTAAAGAAACATGGCAGTATTTTTTAAATGAAATTTCTCGCTATGCCCGCCAAGATGTTTCTGTGTTTTTTACTTTTTTGCAATACGGTAATCCTGTGCATTGGTATACTGGCGAAACTGTAGATTTACAAAATGCTTTAGCATTTACTGGTATTGGAAATCCATTGCCATTTTATCAATACTTAGAGAGAAATCAAGTATTAGTCGATAAAAAAGAATTTCCCGATCATTATATTTTTTCTGAAACTGATATTTTGTCTATAAAGAAAGCGTTTGACTCTATAAATTTGGAGGCCAAATGCATGCTAACAACAGAAAAAGATATCATGAGGATTAAAAGCCTGCCTTTTAGCAAAAAAATGCAAGAATGGCCACTTTATTATGTACCAGTAAAAATAGCATTTGTTGAAAATGCCGAATTATTTGATATAAAAGTGCAGGAAGTGATCATAAGAAAGCTGGAGGAGTTGAATATTAAAACAGAAGATTGTTGAAGAATCTCATTCTATATTTTAGTGTATTTTTTATAATGCTGCCATGGACAGTGCAGAGCCAGATAATTGATGATAGCACCAAACAAGTTTATGGTGCTTACACCACACTTTATACCACCTATGATCAGTTTTTAAATGAGCTTAACGAATATCATGAAATTGATACTTTTATCCACAAAATTCATAGGTACAACTATGTAGAGCGCAGCAACCACCATTACCAGGATTTGGGCAATATTGGTACGGCTATGCATCCGGTATTTTATTCACCACCTACCGCAATAGGTGCCAGATCTGGGTTTGATGCTTTTACACCGTATTATCAGGATGCATCAAATATTCATTTTTACGACACAAAATCGCCCTATACATTACTTAATATAAATTTTGGAGGCGGCCAACGCACTGTTACTGATATTATACATGCCCGGAATATTACGCCCTATTGGAATGCTGGATTTCAGTTCACCTCCATTACCAGTCAAAAGCAAATAAAATCAGTTGGGCGAAATGACTTCCAGGTACGATCAATTGGCTACCATTTTCACACGCACTATTTATCCCCCAATGGCAAATACACAGGCTTGGGTTACGTGTCACGATTGAATCATCGGGTACGTGAGCAAGGTGGTATAATTAGCGATGAAACAACACCATTTGTCGACTTTTTTGATGATGCAGCCGACATTTATTTACGCAATGCAGAGAGTAGAGATTTCAGGTTAAATATCTTTACCTACAATGAATACAATCTCATAAAGGCATTTCAGCTGTATCATAATTTCGAATATATAGGCAATACCAATAGGTTTACCAATAAACCACTGGCCGGAAATTTTCCAGACATTAACTACTACGATCGTGTGCTTATATCTTCAGACTCAACTACTGATCAGGCTCGCATATCTCAAGTAATAAATGAAGCAGGTATAAAAGGTGCTGTGGGCAAGGCATTTTACAGGTTTTATTTGAAATTCAGAAACTATAACTTCAGGTATAATTATATACCCGATAAATTTAGTGTGTTTGAAGGCTATGCAGGTTATCATGCACGTTTCAAATTTGACTCCTTACATTATCTAAGATCCGATGGCGAATATCTGATTGGGGGCAATTATAAAATCAATGCAGTATATCGAAACAAATTTTTTGATGCAACCTTTAATCGAACGCAGTATGACCCTGCGGTAATTGAACAGCGATGGTTTGGCAATCATGGAGAATGGTCAAACAATTTCAGAGCTACAACGAGCGACCACTTGTCAGGTAGAATAAATGTTTGGTTCAAAGATAGATTCCGGATTAGTCCAAAACTTTCATTGACAAATATAAGCCGGCAGGTGTATTTTGATGAAGACAAAACACCTCAACAAGCAAGTGGTGCCGTTCAATTGTTGCAGCCAGGTGTTGAAATGCGGCTCAGGCTGACCAAAAGTATATTTTTTGAGGCAGATGCTACTTATACACTAAAAACAGGCACGACAAGTGAAGCACAAAATGCCATCAGGATTCCAGATATTTTTGTTAATTCTAGTCTTTTTTACTCTAGTGAGTTGTTTGAAAGGAGGCTAAATCTAAAAGCAGGTCTGGACTTACATTACAAAAGTGCCTGGATGGGGTATGGTTATGATCCTACATTGCAGCAATTTCATATTCAGAATAGATTTACCATTCCTGAATATCCTTTGGTAGATTTTTTTATAAACACACGGGTCAGTTGGGCTACCATATTTTTGAAAATGGAAAATTTGGCACAACCTGAGAACAGTGGGTACTTGACCTTTTACCAATACAGAGGTATGCCAAGAACATTCACCTTGGGAATTACCTGGGCCTTTTTTGATTGAGTTTAATTGATTAAATTTTTTGGTTCTACTGTTAATTTAATGGATCAATGTTTTAGGCTAAAACAATGTTGAAATTAAAACAATCAAACTTCAACCCGGAAAAGTTCAAAAACTTATATTTTCTTAAATACCCTGTTTGATCCAGCTAGTTATCTGTCTGCCTTGTAAATTTATAAAACCATAAAACCTGCCTTCCGCAGGCAGGCCTGCCTGCGGAAGGCAGAGTAATATAAGAGAATAAAAGACCGCTGATAATCAACAAATACGTGTCTATTTCATAATTGAAGTACATTTTAATCAGAAATTACGATATTTTATAATTAAATAATTTGGTCAGATTAGGTTGGTAGATCTTTAAGACAAAAAACTTATAATTTCTCATATTACTTATATGGTTCAAAAAGGGCAAGCCAAATACTGTATGATTTAAAAACTATAGAACCAGTTTTTCTCTTAAATAGAAGAATAAAAGAGAATGAAAGTTAAGTTGAAACTAATACTCTACTAAATTCATGGTAGAAGCAATTTTTTTAAAATACCCTTGGCGATTTCGCAGTGAGGGCTATCGCCAGGCTTTAAATACCCAAGCTTGGTGATTATCAACTTACATTACTAATGTGATTCTTTATCAACTCCCCTAGTTTCTTCATACCCCGATCCGAAAGCGCATCATAGGGGCGGGCGAAGCTGATTCTAATGCAGTTGGCATATTTGTTTTGAACAGAGAATATATGCCCCGGTGCAATGGCTATTTGATGTTTCAAAGCTGTACGGTATAGCTCCAGCGCATTTATTTTCAACTGTAGTTCAATCCAGATGACAAAGCCACCCCTGGGTCTACTTATTCTGATTTCCACGGGGAAGTATTCATGAATGGCCTGCAAATACCTAAGGCATTGTGTATGCAAAGCTTTGCGCATAGTACTCATATGAAATTCGTATCGTCCGAACTCTAAAAAATGTGCCATGGCCGCTTGCGATAGTGAATTGCCCGAAATGGTATGGGCAAACTTTCTGGCAATTATTTCGGACGTATAATTGCCAGGTATAGCCCAGCCTATTCTATACCCAGGTGCCAGTGACTTTGAAAATGAACTACAATAGAGCACTATGCCCGATTTGTCGAATGACTTAAAAGTAGCGGGTCGCCTGGTATCAAAATAGAGTTCACCGTATACATCGTCTTCAACCAGCGGTATCTGATATTTTTCATGCAAAAGCACCAGTTTTTGTTTGTCAGCATCGGGCATACAGGCACCAAGCGGGTTGTTAAAACTGCTTACCAATACAGAAGCACGAATCAATTTTTTCTGCATCAAAGTTTCCAAGTAATCGATGTCAGGTCCATTGATAGGATCAGTAGGGATTTCTACCACTTTAAGGTTGAGCTTATCGGCGGCTTGCAATATGCCGAAGTAAGTCGGACTTTCTATAGCAATGCTGTCACCTGGTTTAGTGATCGTTTCCAGGCAGAATACAATGGCTTCCATGCAGCCTGCTGTAACGATAATGTCGTTTTCGTTATAACTGCCACCCCATGAAAAAGCCAGCATGGCCAGACGTCGGCGTAGGTCTACATTGCCTTGAAGATGAGCATAATTGAGGTGTCCATCGCTGCTGTTGCGTAGTGCCTGCTGCACCGATTTGCTGAAACGTCTGGAAGGTAGTAATTCAGGGGCGGGGGCTGCTACGGAGAATTTCAATACATCATCAGCACTAATGTCCCGATATAGTTCGGTGATTAGTACATCCATATTTACTTCATAGGCTATGCCATCTGTTGGGGCAACTGCTGGAACCGAGGGTATTCGCGCTGCATTGTAGCGGACAAAGTAGCCTGATTTTAACCTCGATTCGATCATTCCCTGGCTTTCGAGTATGTAATAGGCTTTGAAAACTGTGCCTGGACTTACCCTATAGTCATGGCATAAGGTACGTACGGAAGGCAGCTTTTCTCCGGCTTTCCATACACCTTTTTTAATAAGTGAATATATTTTTTCTGAAATATTCTGATAAAGTAGTTCTTTATTTTTCAAAAAAGATAATTTAAATATGAATAATCTGATACATACAAAATTACAAAAATTGAATCTGTTTTTTAAATATCTCTTTTTATATTTTTGATCCCATGTCATTTAGTTAAGACCGGCGAGGTTTAATCTCAAGTTTATGTTTTAACAATTGAGTAAATAAAGGCAGTAAATAAAATGAACCACGAGGGTCTAACCCTAAAGCAAGCGACATTTAATTTTGATCTGTTAATTGTTCCTGAAAGAAAATAGTTATGAACGCTCCATTTAATCCCGTAATTCAACTGGTCGAAAAGTCGTCTTTATCGGCCATCAATTTGCAAGACATTGAATTTGGAAAACAAATGACCGATCACATGTTTGTTGCCCAATATGAAAATGGACAATGGCACAGCCCTTCAATTATGCCCTTGCAAAAACTTCATTTACATCCCGGCATATTGGGTTTGCACTATGGTCAAACGGTTTTTGAAGGCATGAAAGCTTTTCGGCAGTCTGCTGATAGCGTGGCCTTGTTTAGACCTAGGGATCATGCTGCCAGATTTAATAAATCTCTGGAACGGATGAGTATGCCGAAATTGCCTGAGGAGTGGTTTGTTTCGGGAATCGAATTACTCTTGCAATTCGACCACCAATGGGTACCTGCTTTGCCGGGATATTCTTTATATATCAGGCCTTTTGCCTTTGCTTCGGAGGCCAAGCTGGGCATGAAAGTTTCTGACCAGTATTTATTTGTAGTAATAGCTTCGCCTGTTGGGCCTTATTATGAAAAACCGCTGCGCGTAAAAGTAGAACGGGAGTTTAGCAGAGCAGCACAAGATGGAACGGGTTATGCTAAATGTGGTGGTAACTATGGAGGTAGTTTTTATCCTATGCAAAAGGCTCGGGCGCAAGGTTTTGATCAGATTATCTGGACTGACAGCAAAGAACATAAATATATCGATGAAGCCGGTACTATGAATCTAATGTTTGTATGGGATGGCAAATTGGTGACGCCTGCCATAAACCCGGCCATTCTTTCAGGTATTACCCGTGATTCTATATTGAAATTGGCTTCTCATATGGGTGTTGAAACAGAGGAAAGAAAAATCAGCATTGAAGCGGTAAAAGACGCCCTAAGTAAAGGTTTGATCAGTGAGGCATTTGGCACGGGAACAGCAGCCGTAGTATCGCCTTTGGCACACATTGATATTGAAGGTGAGGGTTTTGACTTGCCGGAATTGAAAGAAGATTCCTTGGCCAACCGTGTGAAGCAGGAACTTGCCGCAATAAGGTATGGGCAATCAGAGGATATTTTTTCCTGGAATAGTTTAATCACCATGCCTGAAATGAGTGATAAATTGTAAATGATAATTAATATGCCTTTTACTGGTAGGCAGGCTGGAAGCTGGAAGGAAATAGCTCAAAGCTCAAAGCTCAAAGGTGAAAGGTGAAAGGTGAAAGGTGAAGGTGTGTTGCTGCCTGAATAACGTTGATCACTTTAATCAACTTATAATTCAACACGTACAATTCATCACCCGATCTTGCATAACGCAATCTGAATCACTTATAATTTATGACTAAATATCCCGATCACGTAACGCACCACGCATTTCGGATCACTTTAAAACGCGCGTTTGAGGTTTATGGACGAAGTGGCAGGTTTCGATATATTGCCAGCTTCATCTTTTAGCCTGATGTATATCTTTTTTTCACCATCATCACCCGGAAGAACTATATCGTTGATATCCGGACTAAAACTCTGCCATCGACCTTCTTTAAATTCCGGATCAAAACTGACAAAAAGTTCTATAGCATCGTCGCAGTCAATTTGTAAACTTACTTTTTTGCCAGGGTCATTAGTCCATAGTTCCCCATTGTCAACAGTAAATGCATTTATAATCGGGGGGCTAAGATCAAGTATTATTTTATCTTCAGCCCATTCAGATACATTGCCTGCTTTGTCCTTGAATATTGCATAGACTTGTTTTTCACCATCGCCTGGTGGAAGAATGATTTCTTTTGATCCTGCTACTGGTTCCCATTTATCTATTTTTTCGCTTTTACTAAAGCCCAAATACATAAAATCAGCTCCTTCAACACTTATAGCAACATTTACTTTACGCTCTGCATTATTGGTATAGGTGGCGTCGTTGTTTATGCTAATTGATGCATTTTTTGGCGGGTTAATATCAATAGCAGCTACGTTGCTTTCTGCAATAGCCGATTCATTGCCTGCGCGGTCGCGGTACTTGACAAATACCTGTATTTTTTTTTCTCGTAAATCAACCAACCAATCTTCTTTAGTTGGTGAATAGTTTTCCCATTTGCCATCACTCAAATCAGCTGTATTTCCAATGCGCATTTCCGAGGCACCTTTGGCAAACAATTGTAGTGAAATTTTACCCTCCGGATTAGTGATCCACTCTGAATTATTATTAATAATTATTTTTTCATCTTGAGGTGGCACTCTATCAAGATAGATTTTGTCAAAGAACTCGGATGTTACATTTCCCGCTTGGTCTTTAAATCGCACGAAGACAGTTTTTAGACCATCCTCATTACTCAATAGCCATTCCATTTCGGACTGAAAAGGTACCCACTCCTGACTTTCTGCATTGGGATCTGTGATAGAATTGTTACTTACAATCATTGATGTTGCCTCGCGAACTGCAAAGCTCAATTGTACGATACGTTGTGGATTGTTTGTGTATTCTTCATCATTATTTATGGTAAATCGCTCAACATACGGTGGGTTAAAATCCGATTTGATACTGGCTGAAACAGTTTCAGATATATTACCTGCTTCATCGGAAAACCGTGCATAAACCTTATGCTCACCTTCTTCACCCTCTAATGTCCATGAAAGTGCTGTTTTAAAGGGCATCCATTGAGCTTTCTCAAATTCTGGATGATTGCTTACCATCATGGATCGTGCACCCTCTGCTCTTAATGAAAGTGCTACCCTTTTATTGCGATTGGTAAGCCATTCATTGCCATTATTAATGACTAGCTCAAGGTCTTTTGGTGCTTCTCTATCCAGAATAATTTGAGAGGTTACGGGTTTGGAAATATTTCCAGCTTTATCTTTTAGTCTTAAAAAGACGGTTTTGGTGCCATCGTCGCCATCAAGAGTCCAGCTTTCTATTTCTTTTGCCGGCTCCATCCATTCCAAATCATCGAATGATGGTTTATTAGAAAGTTGTATTTTATAAGTTTCATCATCATATGTTAAACTTAATGAAACAGCTTTGATGGCATTATTGGTGAAGCGGGAACCTTTATTAATTGAAAACTTTCCTGCGGGAGCTTTTGTATCTAAAATAATTGAAGCATTAGAAGGGCCGGCAATGTTACCTGCTTCATCTCTAAATCTGACAAAAACATTTTTTTGTCCATCACCGGAATTTAATTGGTGCCCTTTGCGCTCAGTGACAAATTTTTCCCAGGCCAGGTTGGCTGGAAAAGAAGGAATGTTGCTAATCTGCATCTGAAAAGCTTCATCAACTTCTGAAAAAACTGATACATTTAATTGGTTTGTAAAGGTTTCACTATTGTTAATGTTTACAGCCTTAATTTTTGGAGGAGTTCGGTCTAATATTATTCGAGCTTCAGTTTGTGGTGATATATTACCCGCCGCATCAATGATCTGTGCATATACTTTCTTCTCACCATCATCAGAAGCATCAATTTTCCAATTCGTAATTGCGGGAGCAAATGGTCTGCTTTCTACTTTGTCCATATTAGGATCATTGCTTATTTTCATAAGCAAATTCGGAGTGTTTTCTGCGGTATTTAATTTCAGTATTACACTTCCATCGTTGCTGTTGGTGTATTTTTTTCCGTTATCTATAGAAAGCATAGGGGCTTGAGGTGGGGTAGTATCGAGGATTATTGCACTTTCTGCTATAGCTTTGCCCCGGTTGCCGGCAGCATCACCAAAAAATACCCTGAAAGGTTTTGTTCCTTGGGCAGAGTCTAACTCCCAGGGAATTTCCATTTTGCCCGATGCACCTTTCTCAAATGGAAGCTGGCGAAACTCTTTAGGTGTTTGTATGAAAACAGAATCTGCATCTCTAGCCTCTATGCTTAGCTGAACTGTGGTTTTGTTGGTGATCCGTTCTCCATTATTAATGTTGATCATGCCACGTCCAGGGGGTGTAACGTCAGAGATGATACTGGCTTCATAAACATCACTTACATTGTTGGCCTCATCGCGAAAACGAACAAATACTTTTCGGTCACCATCCACACCTGGATCAAGTGTCCATCGCTTTTGCTCTACAAAAGGTTCCCATTTTGTATTGGTAAAAGCGCCATTATTTGATATTTGCATTTGTGCGACATCCTCAGCAACAAAACTAAGCACTACCCGGCGTTGAGGGTCATTGCTATATTTAGCACCATTATTTATTTGTACCCAACCGTTTTGAGGTGGCTGTCTATCCAAAGTAATGCTGGCTGATGCTACAGGCGATATGTTTCCAGCTTTATCTTTTAATTGTCCGTAAACAGTTTTTTCACCGTCGAAATCACTTACTTTCAAGCTATTTTTTATGCCGGGTCTGTAGGCTGACCAAGGGAGATCTTCAAGGTTTTCTTGTAAACCTATACGATAGGATTCCACCAAATTGTCAGCCAGTTGTAGTGACTTGACTTCAACAGATATATCTAATTTGTTGGTATAATGTGCACCATCATTTATACGAATACCTATAGCGCCTGTTTGTGCTAAAACATCTGATGTAAAACTTGCAATTATCAATAAAAAGTAAATCAGGCCAATACCAATGTTTTGGAATATGTTTCTCATATAAAGGAAAATCTAGCACCTGATTAACATATTAAGCCTGTCGAAAGATACGAATAATTAATTATTTGGATGCTATTTTTATCAAGTAGTAACAAATTATTTGTATTCTATTTATAAATATGTCAGCAAACAAATCACCTAATTTCAATGCGGATCATCGTTTTCTGCAATTTTCTCTAAGTAATTCTTGTGCATATTCGCTACCCAATTGAAAACCTTTCTTCCAATCGGCACAGGCACCTTCTTTATCTTTAAGCTCCATTTTTACCAAACCCCGGTTTACATACGGATTGGCCATTCCTGGTTCAAGTCTGATGGCATGACCAAAATCATCCATAGCTCCTTCAAGTTCGTCTATCTCATACAACAGGATACCTCTTCTAAAAAAAATCATAGGATTGGTTGGAGCTTCAATTATGGCCAAATCATAATTTTTGAGCGCTTCACCATATAAGCCCATTTCCATTTCTATATTCGCCTTGCTGAAATATAAGTCAGGATATTCCGGTTCGATATTTTCAATTTGGCTGAGGTAGGATAGCGATTCTTCGAATTCCTCGAATTCGGCTAAAGCCATAGCTAAATTGTACATTGCCAGCATATTGCTAGGTTCTGCATTGATAACCCTATTAAAATCTGCCAATGCTTTATCTTTATTGTTTAGTCTGAGATATGCATTGCCACGGCCTAATAGGTAGGAAAAATCTTCAGGGTTTAGTTTAATGCCTTCATTAAAGTCCTTAAGTGCTGCATCATATTGTCCAAGGTAAAGAAATGCCAATCCGCGGTTATAATATGCCAAATCAAGTGTTGGATCAATCTCTAGCATAGCATCAAAAGCATCTTTAGCATCTTCAAACAAAAGTTGCATCATGTATACGTTGCCAATGTCATTAATCACATCCAAGTTTACCGTATCAATGCTGTAAGCTTCGAATAAATCATCAAGGGCAGATTCCAGATCTCCAAATTCCATATTCAATTTTGCACGGCTATGATAAGCCTCTAGGTGTAGTGTATCGAGATTCAAACAAAAATCAAAGTCTTGCCACGCGCTTTCCATATCACCAGAAAGGCTTTTCGCCATGGCTCGCTGATAGTAATAGTCAGCTTCAAGTGGATTTAATCGTATGGCTTTACTTAAGTAGTATCTTGCGCTGTCGTAGTTTTCTTGATAATAATGTGCCAAACCGGCACCATACCATGCCAGATCATTTTCAGGATCTTTTTCTATGCCCGTAAGGTAATTATCCATAGCCAGCTTGTATTGTTCCAGCTCCAGATGTGCATCGCCCCGGTCACTATAATACACCGAAACTTCCGTGTCTAGCCGTATGGCTTGATTGTAGCACCAAATGGCGGAATCATAGTTTTCGAGATAGTAGTAGGCATTGCCCAGATAATAGTAAGCCTCATCATCGGCAGGGAAATATTTGAGTGCTGTTCTCAGGGTATAGACAGCTTCTGGAGGTTTTTGTAGTTCAATCAATACCCGGCTTTTGCCTGTAAGTGCTCTTTGACTTTTACTATTTGTTTGGAGTGCCCGATCATACATTTGAATGGATTGTTCAAAATTACCTTCCATAAAATGCTCAAAGGCAGTTTCAAGCAGGCTTTCAGTAGTTTGCCGTTGTGCCAATAAACCTAAAGGCAAAAGGATTAAATATATAAGCAGCTGTAATTTCATTGAATGCACATTAATATTTCGAAGCTAATTTACAAGTTGCGGCGAATTAAATCAGCAAGCGTAAGAAATTTGTCAAAAGAGATGGGAAATGCTCTGTTGAATTGAAAAAGAATCAATTATTAAATTGAGCAATGTATATCAAGTATCCATGATGGACTTAAGAATACCTCTTACTCAGAATTACCTAACTTAGAAATATTTCCTCAAAAGAGATGCTGAAGTCATCAAAAATGGTCGGAACACTTCCTTCTTTGTATTCGAGTGGCACATCAAATCTTCCATCCGGCATCAATTGAAATGTGGCTAAACTTTCATTGGACGGGTCAATGAGCCAATAGGATCTCACACCATGTTTTTGATACAGGAAGGCCTTCACTGTTTTGTCGCGAAATTCAGTGGAAGGTGAAATAATTTCAATAATCCAGTCCGGTGCTCCGATGGCACCTTTTTCATTTAACTTTGTACTGTCGCAAAAAACAGAAATATCGGGTTGAAGCACTGTTTCGGATAAATCGTTTTCGATAAATCGCACATCAAAAGGAGCGCCAATTACCTTGCAAGTTTTCCCAACCAGGAAATTGCCGATGATTCTGATCAGTTTTGCGCTGACCTCCTGATGTCGCCTGCCGGGAGCTGGAGACATATTTTTAGGGTCATCGCCAAATTCAAGGGGATACACTTTTCCTTCAATTATTTCCCATCTTTTTCCGTCATCCCACGTCAGATAGTCTTTGTAAGTATATTTTCCTTTTAAGTCAGGAGCTGCCATCTTTTTCAAGTATGAACGCAAGTTACAA
>DAIQNU010000006.1:6995-25533 GCA_036788235.1 Cyclobacteriaceae bacterium | reverse complement strand
GAGATACTATTAGGCGGTGGCAGTTCTACTTCAAATGCATTGGACAAGCTTTTTGCCGATGGATCTGACCATTATATGAAATGGAACGACTACATAAGCATCCACTACCAGGGGCTTCAATCTTATGCCAATATCAAAAAATTCTTAGAACGCGACTCGCCAAGAGGCCGGGTCAGGATTTGGGATACCGAGAGCTGGGTGGCCAATACCGATGATAGGGTAGCTGCAGTGGTAGCCTCCAACAGGGCTGCGGGCTATGACCGGGCAATGGGGATATATGGTGGAAACATCAGTAGGGCCAGGCATCGAAGGGCATTTATGGGAGACTCCATATATTTCCCCCAAGTGGTAGATGCTTGGTCTGTGGCAGCTTCGGTAGGGGCAACGCAACATTTTATTGGGGACAGGCCATTCAGGGAAATATTATTTAAAAAAGGGCTTCCCTGGGTTTTTGTTTTTGACCCGGAAAAAACACAAGGTCCCGAGGAAGGGACACTGGTAATAGTTGGCGATCTCGGTGAGGCTTACGGTGCCGGAAATGTCATTTTTAGAACTGTTCGGGGGCTGGAAGAACTGAAACGGGAGGATTCACTACGGACAGAAATCGCTCGCTTATCCCCCGGCACCGACGATGAAAAAATACTTGAACTGAAACGACAGATAAACAATTACGACGTTTTAGAAAAAGGAAAAATGGTAATAGACAACCCTGATGGCGAATTCCTCCTTTTTGATTTTTATGGAAACCCGGTTTCTGATGACAACGATAAAATAACTGTGCCACTGGACAGCAGAGGTTTTTTCGTCCGCTCACGTGGCGGGGAAGGAAGCTTTGCAAATTTGGTAAAGGCTGTAGAAACTGCTTATATAGAAGGTTACGAACCCCTGGAGACCATTGCTTTTGACTTTTTAAAGCCCTTGGATGAAAAACCTTCGTTACACCTGAAATTGACCAATATTCTCAATAGGCCAGTTAAGGGCGAAATTTCGGTATCTGTAGAGGGGGTAGAGCTTGAATCACCGGTACAAAACCTTTCATTCTTGTCCCATGAAACAAAGCATCTACATTTGAAGGTCAAATCGGGGAAGACTTCTGAAACTAATGAGTATAATACGCAACTCGTTTTTAATGCCGGTCCGGATGGCAAGGCAAGGCATGAAGAAGTGCTGCATGTAAATCAAATCATGCGTAGAACCATCACAGTCGACGGGGACCTCCAAGACTGGGAAGGGGCCTTGCCTCAAATTATCCATCCCGGTGGAAATGTCGGCCCGAGTATCACAGAATATGCTTGGCAACCATTTAAGCAGTTCGACAAAAACGTTCCGAATGGGCTGACAACAGCTTATCTCGCTTATGATGATGAGTATTTTTATTTCTCTGCAAAAGTTGCAGACAATACCCCTGACAAGGGCATGCTTAGGTTCGAGAACCGGGATGAGGATCAGTTTTTTTATCCTGAAGAGTATTTTATAAAAGCTGACGGGTTTTCATTCGGAGGCGCCATGAAACACGATCGGCTCGATTTTTCGGTGAAGTGGCAGGGCTTGATCCATTTACCAAAAAACGTTACAGAACTCATGATTTACCATGATGACAAGGTAGAAGTACATATTGATGGCCGGCAGGTCATTAGTAATGATATCGGTGATGGAAAAGGATGGTCTACATGGAAGATCCCTGCAAAGCGTGCTGGAAAAAAACGGATTGAAATAGACTATAGCCACACTGCATGGGGGGGCACACCTTATTTCCGTTTGGCCTGGAAGCGAAAGGGCCAAACCGAAACAGTTCCTTCGAAATATCTATCCTCCGAAGGTGTAGAGGGTCTAAGGGGACAGTACTTTGCAGGGCCCTATTTCAATACATTGATGGACGTTCAGCAGGATAAAACCATTGATTTCTCCTGGAAGCAGGGAGAACAACCTTCACGGGGCTTTAATGTCGATTCACTTATAGCATTTAAATGGCCAGAAGGCGTCAGGCGGTATTCCTATCGTAAAGATCCGGAATTACCTTCAGGCAATTCCCCAAACCACGACAATATTCAGATTGCTTTCAACGTGTTGGAAAAAGAAGAAAAAGCCCTATACGACACAGTGCCTGGTGCCATGCCCTACTTTACCAACTACCAATGCACCGATTATGAGTATGCGTTAAACCCTGTTGCCGACGAGTATGGGGGTGGGTCGGAGATATGGAGGCTTCGCGCGCCCGGAATGCCCCACAAGCATTTTTACCCTCGCCAACCGGCCTCTCCATACGATGGGCCGGTAGAGAATGGAAAGCTCGAGATCCTGAGGAAAGACAATGTGAGGTTTGTTGAGGCGGCCATTCCATGGGCGGAAATCCCTCATGTGAAAAACAAGCTCGACGAGGGAAAGGGCATCAAGTTTACCTACAGGGTAAATGACAATGGTTCTGATATTTGCATGGAGCTGTCCCGTGACAGGAGTGTCTCGAAAATCAACAATTCCTTCCGGGCTGACTGGAAAGAACACTGGGCCAATGAACTGGAATTTTCTTTTGATGATAATTAAAATGTATATGAAAAACTCAAAAAGCTTTTTTATTTGTTTGATCTGCGCAGCAAACCTCTTTTCCTGCACAGAAAAACGGCAAGAACAGCCTTCCGAAACACGCCGGCTGGTAGATTATGTAGATCCTTTTATCGGGACCGATGGGCATGGCCACACTTTTCCGGGGGCTACCAGGCCCTTTGGAATGGTACAGCTTAGCCCCGACACTTATAATGCTGGCTGGGATTGGTGCTCCGGCTATCATGCCTCCGATAGTTCCATTATGGGGTTTAGCCATACTCACCTAAGCGGTACTGGCAGGGGGGATTTGCTGGATATTCTCATGATGCCCACGGTAGGAAAAGTGCTAACTGTGCCTGGCTCGCGGGAGGATCCAGATGAAGGGTACCGCTCAAGGTTTAAGCACGCCAATGAGCAGGCTTCCCCGGGGTATTACGCAGTTCGCCTGGATGATTATGATATTAACGTTCAGCTTACCGCGACAGAAAGGGCAGGATTCCACCATTACCAGTTTCCAAAAACCGGGGAAGCCAATATAATATTTGACTTGATGCATGGCAGGGAGGGTGATATTGTTAAAGGCACTTATATCAAAATTGAGAATGATACCTTAATCACCGGTTACAGGGAATCCAAGGGTTGGGGAGAAGGCGATGAGGAGTACTGGTGCGATCAGGTTGTACATTTTGCCGCGATATTCAGCCGACCTTTTTCGGGCAGCGGTATCGTTAAGGACGGTGAGGATATTTCTGGGAACGAAGCTGAAGGTGTAGACCTTAAGGCGTTTGTGCGTTTCGACGCTACAGATGAAGATATAGTGCTTGTAAAGGTAGGTATATCTTCGGTAGATGGTAGAGGCGCATTAAATAATGTGACCAGCGAAATACCCCATTGGGATTTTGAAAAGACAAAAAAAGAGTCCGAAGACATCTGGGAAGAAAAGCTTCAAACAATTATTGCAAGTTCGCAGGAGACAGAGAACCTTATTGTTTTTTACACATCCCTGTACCACACCATGATTGCCCCGAATTTATACCATGATGTAGATGGGCGATATCTTGGTTTCGACAGGAAAATCCATACGGATAACAGCTTCACCAATTATACAACTTTTTCTCTATGGGACACCTTCAGGGCTGCCCATCCCTTGCAGATCATTACCAACCCCGACCGTGTTGAGGATTTTATTAATTCCATGCTCGCACAATACAACCAGTATGGCCTGCTTCCTGTATGGTCGCTGTATGCCAGTGAGACCAACTGTATGATCGGTTACCACGCCGCACCAGTCATTGCCGAGGCATACCTCAAAGGTTTTACCGGCTTTGACGCCGAAGCTGCTTACAAGGCAATGAAAACCAGCGCTATGCAAGATGATTTCGGAATTGGGTTTTTAAAACAATACAACTATGTCCCGACTGATTTGGAGAACAAATCGGTATCGAAAACCCTTGAGTACGCCTTTGATGACTATTGCATCGCCAGGATGGCCGAAGCACTGGGCCATGAGGGCGACGCAGAGTATTTTTATGAAAGGTCACAAGCTTACAAAAATGTGTATGACCAGGAAACAAAATTGATGAGGGGTAAGAAAGCAGATGGGACCTTTATTGAAAATTTTGACCCGACATTTTCATCCTACGGATGGTCTGATTTTATTGAAGGAAACTCATGGCAATACAGTTGGTTTGTTCCCCATGATATTCAAGGGCTAATTGATCTAATGGGTGGCGGGCCAGAATTTGTGTCACAGTTGGATAGCCTCTTTGTTATTGAAACAGTAGAAAGCGAAGGAAAGCCTTTGGACGTAACTGGTTTGATAGGTGAATATGCACATGGAAACGAACCCAGCCATCATGTAGCTTATCTCTACAATGATGCCGGGGAGCCTTGGAAAACCCAGGCAAGGGTTAGGGAAATCATGACAACGATGTATGATTCCAGTCGTGCAGGGCTGTGTGGCAACGAGGATTGTGGTCAGATGTCAGCCTGGTATGTTTTCAGCGCTTTGGGCATGTATCCGGTCAATCCCGTTTCAGGGCAGTATTCAATCGGTGCGCCTGCGCTAGACAATGCCAAAATTAAGGTAGGTGAAAACAAGTACTTTGAAATAAAGGCTCATGAACTTTCTGCGTCCCACCAGTATTTGCAGTCCGTCAAACTCAATGGAAAGCCCTTGGAAAAACCCATTTTGGAGCACGAGGATTTACAAAAAGGTGGAATACTTGAGTTTTGGATGGGAAGCGAACCTTCTTCGTGGGGCTCGGTTAGGCAATAGAAGGAAATCTTAACAAAACAATGTTAAGTATTTTTTTTTGGAACGTTCATCATAGCCATTTTGTTAAATTGAAAACAATAAATTAACAACTTCGGGCTACATCCGAATTTACTTTTAAATTTTTATTATGGAAGAAAAATCAAATAAGAAAGCATTTTCCAGAAGGTCTTTTCTGGAGAAATCGGCTGTTGCAGCAGCAGGAGTTACTATTTTACCAAGTTTTGTTTTTGGGAAGAAACTTGGTTACGTTGCTCCGAGTGACAAACTCAATATTGTTGGTGTAGGAGTTGGCGGTATGGGTTTTGGTAATCTCAAGCAAGTGGAAACCGAGAATATCATTGGCTTATGTGATGTTGATTGGAAGTACAGCAAAAGAGTATTTGATCATTTCCCAAAAGCCAAAAAATATAAGGATTGGCGCATTATGTATGATGAACTGGGCAATGACATAGATGGTGTAGTAGTGGCTACAGCCGACCATACCCATGCGATTATTTCTGCCCACGCTATTACCATGGGTAAACATGTTTATTTACAAAAACCCCTGACCCACTCTGTGTACGAATCAAGGCTACTGACCAAGCTAGCTGATAAACATCAAGTGGCTACCTCAATGGGAAACCAAGGTGCTTCTGAAGAAGGTGTGAATCTTATGACAGAGTGGTTGGCCAATGGTGAGATTGGTGAAGTTAGAAAAGTTGAGGCCTTTACTGATAGACCTATATGGCCTCAAGGCTTGCAAACTCCTGAACAAGGGCATTGGGTTAGAGATACCTTAGATTGGGATTTGTTTTTAGGTCCAGCCAAGAAGCGTCCGTATAATGAAGTGTACCACCCATGGAACTGGCGAGGATGGTGGGACTTTGGAACAGGTGCACTTGGAGATATGGCTTGCCATATTTTGCACCCTGTATTTGTAGGCCTTGAACTCGGCTACCCGACTAAAGCACAGGGAAGCTCCACACTCCTTCTTAATGATTGTGCCCCAAATGCTCAGACAGTAAAACTGACATTTCCTCAGCGGACTCCTCAAAAGAAGATGAAAATGAAACTCCCAGAAGTGGAAGTTTATTGGTACGATGGAGGTATTCGCCCGATGTTGCCAAAAGGATGGCCTGCAGGTAAAAATCCTAATCACAACGGTGGCGGGGTTATTTTCCATGGCTCCAAAGATACACTCGTATGTGGATGTTATGGTGCTGATCCATGGTTGATTTCAGGTAGAAAGCCAAATGCACCAAAGTTCAGAAGAAGGATACAAACAAGCCATGAAATGGATTGGGTAAGGGCATGTAAGGAGTCAAAAGGCAACAGAATTCCTACCTCTTCGGATTTTAGCGAGGCCGGACCGTTTAATGAAATGGTAGTCATGGGCGTTTTGGCAGTCCGATTACAAGCACTCAACAAAGAGTTGGAATGGGATGGAAAGAATATGCGGTTTACGAATATCGGTGAAAACGATACTATAAAAACTGTTATTAGAGACGGATTTAATATTCACGATGGCCATCCGACATTTGACAAAACTTGGACGGAACCTGTTTCTGCCACAGAAATGGCCGCCGAACTCATAAAACATACTTATAGGGCTCCTTGGACACTACCAGAAATGCCTTCTTAATAAAATTTTCTTATTTTAATTATATATAAAATGACTTCAAAAAACTTATTATTATATGTGGCTTTTTGCCTTACACTGCTTTTTTCTTGCAACAATAGAGAAAAAAGCGAAAATAAAGAACTCCAAGAAAACGATAGCTTGGTAAATAAAAACGAACAACCTTCGGACGAAGGATGGGTGCAGCTTTTTAATGAGAAGAACTTTGATGGTTGGAGAGGCTATGGCAGAGAAGAAGTGCCATCGGCCTGGACAATAGAAGATGGTGCAATCAAAATAAATGGATCAGGTCAGGGAGAGGCTGGTTCCAGTGATGGCGGAGACATCATTTTTGACAAAAAGTTTAAGAATTTTGAGCTTCAGTTTGAATGGAAGGTATCTAAAGGTGGAAACAGCGGAATTTTTTATCTTTCGAGAGAATTGGAAGGTCTACCGATTTACCGCTCAGCGCCTGAGTACCAGATACTCGATAATGAAAATCATTTAGATGCGCGCCTTGGAGTAGATGGTAATAGACAATCGGCATCTTTGTACGATTTGATACCCGCCAAACCGCAAAACTCTAAACCTTACGGTGAATGGAATACCGGTGGGATTATTGTTTACAAAGGTACGGTGATCCATTCTCAGAATGGGCAAAATGTATTAGAATACCACTTGTGGACTCCTGAGTGGGAGACCATGATTGAAAATAGTAAGTTTAAAGGATGGACTGAAATGATTAATGCTGGTGGTGAGCAACGTGAAGGCTATATCGGTTTACAAGATCATGGCGATGATGTTTGGTTTAGGAATATCAGGCTGAAGGAGATGGAATAAAAGGGTGACAAATAAAATTGCATTGATATTATTTGTCAAAGGAACCTATGTAACCATATCTGTAAAATAAAAATTTTAAAAGGGAGCTACCGAATTTAGCTCCCTTTTAAATAAAATGCTGCCTAAAAAAACAGAGAAATATTCAGTTTCATTTTCAATGTTTTTATCTATTAGATGGGTTATATATTTATAGTAAATTTTTCACTAAGGTTTTTCTTGTAAATTAACAGTAAAAATATTCTATAATTTCTACCTATCTCAATTTCAATGTTATGGCAAAAAGTCAATCCAATCATTGACTGAGTGATTCAAATAGAACTTATTGAAAATACTCGCATAAATGGATTTTTTTGCTTTCTGATATTAGTGCTTATAAGTAGCATAAGAGGCAATTGTATTTTAAGACTAACTAAGAAACATAAGGTTAATTAATAGTATTTTGATTTTTTGTCAATATTGAATTGCAGAAGCCTTTATTGTTTAACATAAAAATAAATATGTCAGGTAGGCAGATGAAAGTTAAGATCTCATAAAACATAAATTTGGTAAAATTGGTGACTTTTAAAGCAAAAATAATACTTTAACCAATTTTAAATATTAAAGAAATGGCGCTAATTATTCAGCTGAATTTTGAGTTTTTTAACCAATTTCGAAAAACAAAAGTGAGATCATTACATCTTTTTGTATTGTTTTTTATGTGCCAAATTGGCTCCTTAAAAGCTTCGGAAGTAGTGGAATTTAAACCTGTTACCAACAAAATATTGATGGTACGTTTTGATGACGGCTACGTTGTTCATCATAAAAAAGGGGAAATGAGAACCAACGAGGAGGCTATTGTCAATCCATTGGATGTAGCAAAAGCTATGCTTGTGGGTTCATATTCAGTGAGCAGCAACGACGACCCCAACTACGCCACACCTCTTAGCCCCGATGAAATCGGTAGAAAAAGTAAACCAACAGAGTTTGCCCTGATGTGTCAGTCTTACAATAGTGGGTGCATAAATAGCGATCCCGATCATGTGAAAGAACATTGGTTGTATTTGTTCCTGCCACATGAACTGCTTACGGGTAAAAGCTATGATCTAGTATTGGATAACCTTTCTTCAGGAGACAACTCATTTAGCTTTGTTTTTGATGAAACCAAACTCCATTCTGAGGTAATACATGTGAACAATATAGGATATTCTACCCATGCACCTGCTAAATACGCTTATTTGTATCACTGGATGGGGGATAAAGGAGGGCTTGACTTGAGCAACTTTGAGGATAAAAAATTTAAACTTTATGATACGGTAAATGAAGTATATGTTTACTCAGGAGATATAAAATTTAGATCTCATAAAACAAGGGTGGAGACAGGACAAGCGACTGATACACCCAATTCAAATTTTTCTTCAGCAGATGTTTATGAATGTGATTTTTCTGAATTTAATGAGCCTGGAAGTTATAAAATAGTGGTTGAAGGTATCGGAAGTTCATTTGGGTTTGATGTTGATCCAGATGTCTATCGTGAGGCTTTTTATTGGACTATGAAAGGTCTTTACCATAATAGAAGTGGAATGGAACTCAAAGCGCCACATACAAATTTTCCTAGACAAACTCCTCATCATCCAATAGAGACACCTGGTTTTAATGGAAGGTTAAAATATAGTTCATTTCGGGCCTTTGATATGACAACTTCAAATGGTTCAACAGCAGATAAAGATCAAATTGAAGTAGGTTATAAGGGGGAATTAACCAATACCTATGGTTGGTATCAAGATGCTGGGGATTGGGATGGATATTATACACATACCCATGTACCAGCTTATTTGATGTTTTTGTATGAAGCGGGGCCGGATAAATTTTCAGATGGGGAATTAAATATACCTGAGAGCGGTAATGGTATTCCTGATTTACTCGATGAAGCCTTGTGGTTATTAAGATACTTTAAAAGGGCGAAAGATGAAATTGAAGAAAGAGGTTGGGGTACTGGAGGCGTGCCGGGCTCACGTGTATTTGGTGATTTATGGGGTGAAGATGATCCTGGAGGAATTGGACAAGGTTCATGGGAAGACACCAAAAGAGATTGGTATGTTTTAGGCGAAGATCCTTGGACGACCTTTAAATATGCTGCTTTGACTGCTCAGATGGCATTTATTTTGCACAAACAAGCCTTAAGCGATCCAGAAGATGTCGATTGGAAGTTGGAAAGCATAGAAACATATAACTGGGCATTGCAAAATACAATCTCTGTTGATGAAGATGTTAAACATGGTTTTAAGCTCAGCCACATGCGTTTTTATGCTGCGGCTTCTTTATACCGATTAACGGGTGAAAAAAAATACCTAGATGTTGTTTTAAAGGAAGTAGCAGGGTTGTCTGAAAATTTTGATGCCACCAATCCAGATGAAATGTTTGGGGCATGGATGTATTTGCTCACATCTAATTTCCCAAGAGTACCCTCGGCTCTAAGTAAGGTAGAATCAACCATTACACAGACTACTAATAATATTTTAGTTAACTCTGCCGAAAATCGGGCTTGTCGATGGGGAGGAGATTTTTATTTTCCTATGCTTGTTGGTCAAGGAACTACACCTATGATTACTCCTTCGATATTTGGATATTTGTTAAATAAATCTGATTTGATATTAGGCGATAGGTTTTTAAAATATATGCATACCACTGCTGACTACTTTCTTGGTTGCAATCCACTCAATATTACTTGGATCAGTGGTGTGGCAGAGCGATATCCCAAAGGTGTATTCCACCTCGATTGGTGGTATGCAGATAAAACCGACCCTAACAATAGAAAGCCAGTAATTGAAGGTGTAGTTCCATATGGTCCTTGGAGGTATGAAAATTTAGGGCCTTTGGGATGGTGGAACCCAAATTGGGCATATGCAGATGCTCTAGGCACACCAAGGATATATCCAGAGAGTATAACTATTTGGCCAGGACATGAAAGGTGGTTTGATATGCGTGTGGCTCCTCTTACTAGTGAATTTACAATTCATCAAAATACTGTGGTAGCAGCTTTTGTTTATGGGTTTTTGGTGGATGGTGTTAGCACTATGTTGGATAAAGGGAGTTTTATGATCACTGAATTAGATCAAGCATTAAAACCAAAAGTTAAAGAGATTTTAATTTATGCAAATCCTGCAAATGAATTTCTTATTATTGAAAGTACAGATAAATCTAATGTATTTAGCAAAGTAGAGTTTTATAATTTGAATGGTCAATTGAAATACTCAGAATCTATAAATTTCAGAGATAACATTAGATTAGATGTTAGAAGTTATGCTGCTGGTGTTTATATAGTTAAAGTATATGGAGAAAGTAAAGTGCACACAAATAGAATAATAATTCAAAAATAAAGTAATGTTATATAGAAGTAATGCCAAATTTCGGCTTTTGATATTCAAATTTTTAACTCAACTTGCACTTATTGGTAGTTAATACGCATTATACCAAATAGTTAAAAAATTAATGGCACACAACATATTTTTTCTTAGTCGAATTGATTTAGTGTTTGTGGCCTTATATATAACCAGCTCCTCCTTTATGAGTCTAGAGGTTTTTTCAAATCCAATGGTTTTGGTTTGAGTCGGGAATTCCTGAGACTAGATTGTTAGGGCGTTCATTATTTTTACTACATTTTGCCAAGAATGGTGAATACCTTTTGCTTTGAGCATTTCTACAAGAATTGTTTCAAGAGTTGGTCAAAGTGATAATAGTCTTGCTCGATGGTTGTCAAAGTGATTAATTCATAGAACGGTAACTTGAAAATGAACTGTTAGAGCAATTTTTTCGGTAGAAGATCATTTGATCTCATTTCTGTTGTCTTATAGCGAAACTGAAAAACAAAAAACGGTTAGCTAGTTGTGAACATTTTAGACATACTTTCAATCAATGTGCGAAAAATTAAGTAACTGATAATAGGATATTCACTTATGATTGGATAAACATCATTTATTATTCTATGCCTATGTCAGGCATCTACATGAAACCTTTGTTTTAAGCTGTATTTATATTAGTGGTTCACTAAAAAAAAATACCATGAACTATAATTACAAATTAAAGTACAAAATCGACCAGTATGGGTTATCTTTTTTGATAATTTTTTTCTTGAATTTCTTATTTATACTCGGTGACGCAGCAGCACAATCAAATTTTACGATCTCCGGGGGCAAGATCTATTATCCGGGAGGAGGGGAGTATGTGGCGAAAGGGGTCAATATTAACGGACCACACTGGCCTTATCCCCGGGAAATGACACAGGACGGCTGGCTTATTGAGCTGTGGGGTTTCAATATGGTGCGGGTGAACGCTTTCCCGAGGTTGGCAAACAACGGCGTGCCCGTTCGGCAGGATCTCAATGCACTGGTAAACGAGTTTACGGGTAGGGGCATAGTGGTCATGATTGAAAACCACGATGTTACCGGCAAGTTCCCGGCCGCCAACCCTGTTACCATTGGCAACGACTACTACCCTTCCTTGACTCAGATGCGAAACTGGTGGATCGATGTGGCCGAAACGTTTAAAAACAACAAATACGTATGGTACAATATCATGAATGAACCAGGAAATGATCATCTTGACGGAACGGCCAACACGGTGCCCAACGCTATACAGAGATGGTACGAAGTACATAATAACATAATTGGCGAGATCCGCGGAAGGGGCATCAGCAACATCATAGTAGTAGACGATAATAACTATGGGCTATCAAATTATTTCACGTCCGGCGCAAGCGGAAGCGCTGCTTTGACCCACGGACAAACTTTCCAGAACACTTATGGAAACATCGTGATCTCACCACACTTTTACCATGATTGGGGCTACAACGACGACTTGGCTTATGATTATCTTGATGATGCCCAGGCCAAGAACCTCCCGGTTATCATTGGGGAATTTGGGACAAGTTCGCCTAACCAGGCCGCCGCTGCACGCACAGCGCTTACCGTCGCGAACGTGAGGAACGTAGGCCGCTTGGTTTGGCATTGGGACAATGCCTACGACAATCTTGACCTGACCAACCCCTCTGCGCCAGCAGGAGGCCATGGCGGTGGCTGGAGTATTGACAAAACCGATGGTTCGATGCCTAGCAACCTGAATTGGATGGGCAGGAAGGTATGGGAAGACAACCGGGGGCAGATCACCATTCCCATGGAGCCCCACCCGTGGTGGCCTTCAGAGCTTCACAATGGCGATTTCGCCTGGGATGCAGCGGCCTGGAATATATGGGGTCCATCGATCACTTTTGTCACCGATGGTGGGTCGAAGGCGGCCAAGGTAGGCTCCACTTCCGGTGGTGGGACTGGCATGGGCCAGATTGTGTCTTTGAAATCGGGCACTACTTATACGATGAGCATCACCGCGCGCATGAGCGCAGCGGGAGCCAACGGCACTGAAGCAGGTATACAATATATAATTAACGGGCAGACTAGCAAAGTCCTGAAGCTATTGAGCTTTACCAGCACAAGTTATGAAACAAAGACACTTGTCTTTACAACGCCTGAAGAAGGTATTCACGGAGAGTCCATGTTTGTGTGGAAACCTTCCTCAGATGCGGGTAAGGAGTTTTACTGGAAATCTTTGGAGCTATTTGAAGGTGGCGACCCCAATGACCCGGGAAGCCCAGGTGAGCCAGCGGAACCACTGCAAATCTATCAGGCCGAAAACTACACATCGCTTAATGACGCTTTGGTCACTTCCCACCATAGTGGTTTTACCGGGAGTGGATTTGTAGATTATGGCGGAAATGGATCTTATATAGAGTGGAACAACGTAAATCCCGGGGCCGGGAGCTATGATGTGGTGATTAGGTATGCGAATGGATCCACTGCTAACAGGCCTTTGGAGTTGATCGTCAACGGCACCAACGTTGGCACCCAGTCATTTGGCAATACCGGAGGCTGGGCTTCCTGGGGCACGGTTACCTTTAGCGGCGTGGCCCTCAACCCTGGCAACAACACATTGCGCTTGCGGGCCAATACCAGTGATGGTGGCCCTAATGTGGATAAGATGGAAATACTCCCAGGTGAACCCGGTGAACCCGGTGACCCAGGTGACCCCGGTGACCCTGGAGATCCAGGCGATCCTGGTGACCCACAGCAGACATACCAGGCAGAAAATTACACCTCCCTGAACGATGCGGCAGTTGCTTCGCACAACCCAGGCTTCACAGGGAGTGGTTTTGTTGACTACGGAGGGAATGGCTCATATATAGAGTGGAACAATGTAAACCCTGGGGCTGGGAGCTACAACGTAGTGGTCCGTTATGCCAATGGGGCTTCTGATAGACCTATGGAACTGATCGTCAATGGCACCAACGTTGGCACCCAGTCATTTGGCAATACCGGCAACTGGGTTACCTGGGGCACGGCTACCTTTAGCGGCGTGGCCCTCAACCCTGGCAACAACACATTGCGCCTGCGGGCCAACACAAGTTCAGGTGGGCCGAATGTAGACAAATTTGATTTAATTTCTGTGGGCCCTGGTGACCCAAGTGATCCAGGTGATCCGGGTGAACCAGGTGATCCAGGGGATCCTCAGGAGACTTTTCAAGCAGAAAATTACACGTCACTTAATGATGCAACGGTAGGTTCACACAACCCTGGTTATACCGGGACTGGTTTTGTTGACTATGGTGGGAACGGGTCTTTTATAGAGTGGAACAACGTAAATCCCGAGGCTGGGAGCTACAATGTGGTGGTTCGTTATGCTAATGGAGCTTCTAACAGGCCATTGGAATTAATTGTAAATGGCACTAATGTAGGCACTCAGTTGTTTGGCAATACCGGAGGCTGGGTTTCTTGGGGCACAGCTACTTTTAACGACGTGACTCTCAATTCGGGCAACAACACATTGCGCTTGAGAGCTAATACTAACTCAGGTGGGCCAAATGTAGATAAAATGGAATTGTTGACGGTAAATGGTAATGCCTCCGGTAGATTTGGAAATACATATTCTGAAACCAACGCATTGGGTGATAAAAAAGAAATTCAAATAGAAGACATCAAAGTTTATCCTAATCCATCGATGAGTGGCAATTTTGTATTTGAAGTTCCAAATGGCGTTAGGTCGTTCAAGGTAATTAATTCTAATGGAAAAGTACTCAAAGAGAAATTTATGGATAAGGGCAATACAATTGAATTAAACTTAAACTTACCTGCTGGTATTTATTTTGTACAATTCAACGAGGGTAATAATCTTAGCGTCAAAAAGTTAATTGTCAATTAGCTTATTGATAGGGATTATTATTAAGAGGGGGCATACAGAAGCCCCTTCTTTTTTGGATTTTAAGCTTGATCGGTATGCCTACTGGTTAATCACATATACTTTGGCAAAAGGATATTCCCAATAGACAATGTGTTCAATGTATAGCAAATCTATTTGGAAGGAAGTGAAAAAAATCTCCCACCGATTGACAGGAACTACTTAAAAGGAGAAAATAAGACAGCTGTGATTACCTGTACCAAAACACAGAATCAGCATAAGCTTCGAGTCGTTTTCTTCACAACGTTCAAATAATTTAGATTGATTTAGAATGATTAGGTGGATATTGAGGGCATTACTTTTAAACTCTAGACATTAGCTAGTGCCGTCCTCGGTAAATTTTTATTATTCTTTTAAACTATTGATATTCATTGCTTAATTAAATCTTAGTGGGAAATAGGTGCCTACCTGTATGAAAAAAGTAAAAAATGTCAGGAGGCCAATTATATTCACCTTAGAAATCATGTTTTTAAGAGCTCTTTAAAGCTAATTTGAGCTTTTATTTTTAAGCAACTTTTGAAACTTTTATACTAAAGGTGTGCAAATATGTAAAATTATCATATTTCTAAAGTAAAAGTTCTACATATTTAGTAGCGATTTTAGAATTTGTTATTTTATGAATTATAATTACCAACTATATTGACCTAATGACTAATTAAGGGCAATCAGAATACCTCATCTCTTTTTTGGAGATGTTTATTTTTTTTTGATTTTAATTTAATTATTTGAATCTGAAGCGGTACTTAAATGATTTTTACTATCTAATGGTTGCTATAAATTCTATAATGGTCTTTAGATTCTTTAATTTAAAATAATTTTTTTGTTCTGTGCTAAATTTATAAATGAACAATCTTATCTTTGAGTATATTTACTAATTTGAACATCAAATACCTGAATCTGATATCTTATTGTAATTTTAACGCTTCTTGGTATTATTGAAATTAATGTTAGAAAAATTTTGATCCTTGGAATCAGGATATCATTTACTGATTAAATTACTCGAAAGAGTTAAATGTAAATGAGTATTGTTAGAAATTTGATAATGTGTTGATTATGAGAGTGAATAATTCATTCTTTTTGAAAAAACATACATTGAAACATTAATCTTATTTCTTAATACCGTGCAAATCTTATTAGTATTTTATAAAAATGCACATAAAGGTTTTAGATTTCAATAGTATTCCATGTTGGACTCACTAAAAAGAATTGGATGAAAGAGAATATAAAAAAAAATGAAGTTAGTAGTCTAGACTTCGCGAGCAATAAAGATCTTTCATTTATCTATAAAAGCTATTTTAAAACCTTGTTTAATTATGGAATGCAATTAATTAAAGATAGAGATTTAGTTAAGGACAGCATACAAGATGTTTTTATAGACTTTACGATCAATAAAGATTCGAGAAACATTTTAAACATTAAGCTGTACTTATTTTCGTCATTAAAATATAGAATTTACAATCGTAATAAAAAGGAACAACGAATTCAAAAAGTAAATGATGAATACTATTGTAATAATTTGATTGAACTAGAGGATTCTTTTCAAGACAAATTAATTCTTTCGCAAGAGGAAGAGCTTAGAAAAAAACATCTTTCAAAAGCTTATTCTTATCTTACACCTAGACAACGTGAAGCTATTTTTTTGCGATATTATGAGAATTTTAGCTATGAAGAAATCGCGTCAATTTTGTCTTTGGAGGACGTTAAATCTGCAAGAAACTTAGTATATAAAGGAATAGTCACTCTCAGGAGCAACTTTTTTGCAAAAAGAAGCAAGGCATCCAAAACATCAGGAACCGATTTTATCACTTGTTTAATTTCTGTAATATTAATTGCGCCCTAACTTTTAATAATGCAAAAACAAGTTGCTATTTAAATGGCAATCTGTTTAAAAATTTACCATTTATTCTAACTAGATAAGTGTTTTCTTTTATTGGACGAGCTCAAAATAATAATAAGTATTCTTTAAGAAGTACAACATCCTGATTTTAGCATATCAAAATGGGCAATTATTTAATGCCGAACTCCATTATTTCTATGCCATTGCCACGGGCCAATATTTTTTGTGTGAGTAACTGAATTATTGAATTGCCTCAAATCCATGTAAAGGCCGTAATTAATTTCAAATAAAGTTATTAAATATAACATTATAACTTTGATGAATTGATTAGCCCCCTTTACTTATAGTACTATATGAATTCTCTAAAGTAATTTTTTTTTAAAAAAAGTGATGTCGTTTTACCTATTTGGAATACTCTAATAATAAACAATAATTTTTATGAGATTCAACGGGTTTTCACAAGTCGAGGATTTTGCAACAGAAGACTATTTCATACAGTGGATTAAAAACCCATTAAGGGAACATCAAGAATTTTGGGAAGAGTACATTGTTAAATTTCCAGAAAAGAAAAAGGTAATTATAGAGGCTGCTAAACAGGTTCGTGATCTGAAATTCAAACTATATTTTCCAACTGCATATGAAGAGCAAGAAGTTTGGCAAGCTATAACAACCATGACAAAATCAAAGCAAGCTAATAATAAGAAAAAATATCTAGCTCGATGGGCAACATCAATTGTGGCGGCTGCGGGGCTAATCATTACTTTGTTATGGTTGAACTTCAACACTTATCACCATAAATATCAAACGGGATATGGTGAAACAAAGCAATTGACTTTGCCCGATAGTTCGACTGTTTTTCTTAATGCTAATTCCACCCTTTGCTATAATAATGACTTGCGAGCTTCATTTAGAGGTAGGAAAGGACTAAGAGAAGTAAAGGTTATCGGTGAAGCTTTTTTCTCTGTAAAGAAAATAGAAGGATCCAATTTTATAGTCAATACTCGAAACATAGCAATCGAAGTGCTTGGAACCGAGTTTAGTGTTAATAGTCGACGTGAAACTACACGAGTAGTATTGAATTCTGGAAGTATTAAAATTTTATACGAAAAAGATCTTGAGTTAAATGAGAAAATTCTAGAGCCCGGAGACTTCCTCGAATATTCAGAAGCCACTAATAAAATAGTAACTAAAACGGTGAATTCCGAACTCTATTCTTCATGGAAAGAGAATTATCTTCAATTTGATGAAACACCTCTTCGAGAAATTGCTGAACAGATACAAGACAATTATGGCTTAAAAATTAGTTTTTCAACACCCGAAATCGCTGAAAATAAATTTACCGGGGTAATTCCAATGGATGATATAGATGTCCTTTGGCAAGTACTTGCTAAATCATTCAAGTTGAAAATTGAATTCAATAAAAGCGAAGTTTTAATAAGTAAAAGCGCTTCTGAATAGTCCAAGACAGAAGCGCTTAATAATCTAAATAATAAAATGTTTCAATTAAAATTAAACAATTTATGAGCTCAAAGTTACATTATTATTGTAGAATTGGTTTGATTATTCTCTTTATTTATGGAATAAGTTCAAGTCTGTATGCGCAAGAAATGGTGCGCAATAATTTAAAGCCGAATGAAGATCACAAATCTACACATAACGGCCAGGTAGAATCATTAAAAGCTGCTTTGATAGCAATTGAAAGCACTTACAATGTTTACTTTAGTTATTATAGTGAATTGGTAGAAAACAAGTATGTAAACACCAAAAAAATTGAAAATAGCCTTACACTCAATGAGGCGGTTAAGAAATTATTAGATCCATTCGGTCTCAGATATGAAAGGATTAAAGATAATCATTACTTGATTTATGCAGAAAAAAATAGAAGAGTAAAATCAAAAGACTTGGGGTCTAATAGTTTAAACGAAAGCTCTGAGGGTTTTGGGATTGATGATAAAGATTCAAATACTAAGCGTTTTGCGAAATCCCTTGTCAAAAAATCCCATGAAGACGAAATTATTGTATCTGGACAAATCACAGGGCATGACGACGGAATGCCGCTTCCGGGGGTAAGTATTTTCATTAAAGGAACCAACCTTGGAACTACCACTGATGCCTCTGGTAGGTATAAACTAAATGTACCAAATAGAAATAGCACTTTAGTATTTTCATATATTGGTTATATAAC
>DAIQNU010000006.1:3346-6985 GCA_036788235.1 Cyclobacteriaceae bacterium | reverse complement strand
AACAGAAGAGATTTCTATAGAAGGTCAGGAAGATATTTCAATTGTTCTTGTACCTGATATTCAGCAAATGTCGGAAATTGTAATCATTGGATACCAAGCAGTAAGTAAGAATACTAGTACCGGCTCTGTATCAAGAGTAAGTGGCGAGGCACTAAGTAAAACAGGAGTGGCTACTTTTGAACAAGCATTGCAAGGAAGGATCCCAGGTGTAATTGCAACTCAACAATCTGGTCAACCAGGTTCAGGGGTGCTTATAGAAATTCGGGGTGCTGGTGGATTTGGCAAAAATCAAGGGCCTTTATACATAGTTGATGGCGTAGTAGGTGCTAATGGTTCAACAGTAAACCCTGCAGATATCGAAAGTATTGATGTACTAAAAGATGCCAGTACTGCTGCAATTTATGGAGCTCGAGGAGCCAATGGGGTAGTTATTATTACAACCAAGCGGGGAAAAGCAGGGCCTGTTGTGGTAAATTATGAAACCTCTTATGGTATTCAAAATATTACAGAGAGAATGGACGTCCTAAATACTAGAGAGTACATAGATTTTATTAATAGAAGTAAAATGGCCGAAGGTGGATCCGCTGTACCACAATTCGATTCATCTGAAAAAATAGATAACCTAGCAAGGATCAATACAGATTGGCAAGATGAAATATTTCTTAAAAATAGCCCTGTACAGAATCATAATATCAATATTTCTGGTGGTAGTGAAAATGCAACATTCAGCTTAAGCGGTAATTATTTTGATCAACAAGGTGCATTAATTGAAACTTATTATAAGAGATATTCACTCAGGATTAATTCCGATTTTAAAGCAGGAAAATATTTGAGTTTTGGTGAATCTATTTCATTGGTGCGGACTAAACAAAGATCCAATGATAATGGTGGAGATTGGACAAACGTAATAAATTCTGCTTTAAAAATGCCTCCGTATTTACCTCCTTATGATACGGATCCTACATTAGTCACGCATATTCCACAAAACTCAGGAGGATGGCCTAGTGGTGTACAAAGCTGGGAAGGTAATGACTTGGGAAATCCTTTGTCATCCAAACTTGTTGAATATGATCCTAATTACAACGAAATTCAAGCTAGTATATATGGCCAAGTTAATTTTACAGACGAACTTTTCTATAAAATCAATGTCGGTTACACTTACAACAACAGCTTCAATTCTTCTTATACTCCACAATATTATAGTGGACCTTATCAATCCAATTCACACCCATCTTTGCACAAACATGGTCATGATAACCAAAGTGTGTTAATTGAGAATACACTAAATTATAATACTACTTTGGCAGGTAAACATAATGTCTCGGCAATTTTGGGAGTTTCTAAACAAACTTTTAATAATGAAAGTTTTGGTTTTGGTACTAACGAACTTCCAAATGAGGCAGTCAGGAATATAAGTACTGGTGCTAATTCAGGCTCAAGATATATTTATGGAGACATTAGCGAATATAGGCTCAGTTCAGTTTTTGGTAGAGTTAATTATGATTTTGAAAGAAAATATTTGTTCTCTGCTACATTTCGTAAAGATGGTACTTCGAGGTTTGGTCCTGAAAGAAAATTCGGTAATTTCCCAGCATTTAGTGCTGGTTGGCGTGTAAGCCAGGAAAACTTCATGAAGGGTGTTGGTTTTATTTCTGACTTGAAACTATTTGGTAGTTGGGGCAAGCTAGGAGGCGACAATATTGATGATTTTCAGTATCTTCCAATAATATATATAGGTGGAAACAATTACAATCTAGGAGGCACAGGCGAAAACAATGAGGCATTGTACTTCGGTTCTAGGCTAAATGGATTTGCAAATCCCGCATTACAGTGGCAAGCCAATGTAACTACTAATTTAGGTTTAAATATTGGATTACTTGAAAATAAACTAATGCTTTCAGCTGAATACTATGTTAAAAAGACTGATAAATTATTACAATATGTTCGAATTCCTCTAACCAGTGGATACAGTGGCCTTTTCCTTAATTCTGGAGCTGTTGAGAACAAGGGGATTGATTTACAGCTTATTTATCAAGATAAAATAGGTAATCTTAATTTTGACATAACAGGTAATTTTTCCACTTTAAAAAATAGAGTGACTTCGCTCGGTTCCAGTCCATCACCAATTTTTGATGGATCTATTCTTCCCAATCAAATTCTTATAACTAAAACTGACATAGGACGGCCTATAGGAAGTTTTTATGGTTTTGAATATGTAGGTATTTACCAAGATTCAGCTGCAATAAACAATTCGCCACATATCGTAGGTACTCGTCCGGGCGACATTCAATACAGAGATATTAATGGTGGGGGAGGTGCCACTGATAGTCTTGGAATACCCGACGGGAGGATCACAGACAAAGATAAAACTTATATAGGAAACCCTTGGCCAAAGTTTGTATATGGTCTTGGAATAAATGCGAATTTTAAAGGAATCGATTTTCATCTTTTTCTGCAAGGAGTGTACGGTAACGATGTTTTTAATGTTCAAAATAGTTTTTTTGGTGATGGATATCAAGGAAGATATAATGCATATACAAAAGTACTTGACTCATGGACACCTGAAAACCCTTCAACAAGTCAGCACAGGTTGGGAGGCACAAATGTCAATTTTGTACCTTCATCTAGAATGGTTGAAGATGGTTCTTATATGCGAATAAAAAACGTACAAATTGGTTATAGCTTTCCTGAAAACATTTCGACTAAAGTTGGACTGAATAAATTAAGGATTTATATAAGCGCACAGAACCTCCTTACATTTACCAATTATTCTGGATACGATCCTGAGATTGGTGCAAGGAACAACAGTAATACTCATAAAGGAATAGATGTGGGCAACTATCCTCAGGCTCAAACCTTTCTTGCAGGTATACAAATTGGGTTTTAGTGTTGATTATAAAAAGAATTATGAAATAATTGTTTAATACAATGCTTTTTATAAACAATGTATTTTACGATGCCTGAGACATACGTTGGGCTAGTTCGTGATTTTAATCAAATTCAAGAAGTAAATTCCATACACTTACTTAAATTTAAAAAAAAATGAAAAATTATATTTTAATTCAATTATCGGTCATAATATTATTGATACTTTCAAGTTGTTATAACCAGGAAGAACTAGAATTAGACAATCCCGCGGGTATATCGCTCGGCAACTACTTTAAGAATGGCCAAGAAGCATTTCAGGCGACTATAGGTATGTATAGCTCATTGCATGCCCAGCAACTATGGATGCAGTTTGGAATTATACACGAAAGTCTTGCAGACGATGTTGTTTGTGGTGATGGCAATGCTGAAAACATAGCTATCGACCTCTTTAATTTATCAACCACGAATAACTTTCTTAATTGTTGGTGGGAGGGCTCATACAATGGTGTCGCAAGGGTAAATAATGCTCTTGATGGAATTAATAAAGTTCCAGCGACTTCAATTGATGAAACACTACGTACTAACTTGCAGGGTGAGGCAAAATTTTTAAGAGGGTTTTATTATTTGATTCTGGTATCTTTATATGGGGATGTACCATTATATACATCACCCATTGATGTCAATAATCCAGAACAGTTATTTCCTGTAAGAACACCCCTAAAGGATGTGTACGCTCAGATTTTTGTAGATTTAGAGGAAGCCAAAGAAAGT
>DAIQNU010000006.1:0-3336 GCA_036788235.1 Cyclobacteriaceae bacterium | reverse complement strand
CCAGACAAATGGGATGCTCATTTTCTTGGGAGAGCTACAAAGTGGACAGCAACCGCCTACCTTGGTAAAGCTTATCTGTATTATGCCTGTCAGTTGAAAAATTTTGAAAACAATCCTGGCCAAGCGTTAGAATACTATGAAAAAGCGCTTAATGAATTTAATGAAGTAATTGATTTAGGTCCTTACCAGTTAGACCCTGATTATTTAAATAATTTTACAGATGAAGGGGACAATAATATTGAAAGTATTTGGGAGGTTCAATATTCAAAAAATGTAGGTCAGGGTACTTGGGGAGAGGGTGGTCAAGGAAGCACTCGTCCATGGCTAATTGGTACAGCAGCTAATGGAGGTTGGAAGAATGTTATTCCAAATAAATATGCATTACGCAAATTACAAGAATATCAACCTGACGATACGATGAGAATCTTATCTAACATATGGGGAGCACCTGGTAGCATGTACGATGAGTCCACCACCTATAAAGCAAAACTTGGCATACCCGATCACCAAGAAGTGCCTCCTTCAAATTGGGGTCTACGAAAGTATCAATATATCCCGGAAGATGGCAATCTCTATGGAAATTGGGTGGGCAACAATATGAACTTTAAACTGATGCGTTATGCAGATGTATTGTTAATGTATGCTGAGGCTGTAAATGAAGTCTCTGGCCCAGTTCAAGCTGCTTACAGCGCTGTCGAAGAAGTTCGTAGTAGGGTTGGTCTTGAAGGTTTTCCTGCAGGGTTGTCTAAAGCAGATTTTTTCGACATGTTGATCAAAGAAAGACAAATTGAATTTATGGGAGAGAACATGAGATGGTGGGATATTAAAAGATGGAAAATAGGACAAGAAGTGTATGAAGCGCTTAACCAATTTAATGCTACCCCTGAAGGAGATGGATCGGTGACTAATTTTAATCCTAACGTCCATTATTGGATGCCAATACCTCAAAACGAAATGGATTTAAATAAAAACCTGAAACAAAACCCGGGTTATTAATCAAAATTTATTATAAAATGGGTCGGGCAATTTGAATGCTCGATCCTTTTTAAATGTTATCGATGGATATGTGCTACCTTAAACCCTACCTGAATATTTTAAATAATTAATTCTACTTATAATATTTTGCCAATTCACTGCTTGATGAACTAAGAGTACATGTGATTTATTCGTGTTTTGCAGATATAATAATTAAAACGAATTAATCGAATTATAAATTTGTCCATTTATCGCTCCCAAAGAGGAATTCATAGTCACTTTATTTGATTTTTAAAAATAAACGATGACGATCTATAGATAGATTTTATCTAAAAAAAAGTTAAAAATACAAGAATTTTTAAGTATTATCCTCTTCTGCTAAAACCAGCAGTCTCTATTCCAAGATTGAGATATTGGAATTTTATTTTCCATCTACAATAAACTTTATTCTTGGTCGAAAATCAATTAATTATTACTAAACCATTTATTAATTTAATAATTCCAAAAAGATGAAAAAAGTTATTTTTTTCGGCATTTTGTTTACTATAATAGCATCATGCATGGGCATGGCACAAGTTAATTTGGCCATAGACCCAACAGGCACAATTACGCAAGCACCTCGTGCTTTGTACTCAACTAATTTTCAAAGAGCATTGGATCCGGCTGTCGCAAGCAACTCACTATTCAAATTGCGAATAGAGGACATGTCGCCTGAAATGGTACGTTATCATGCTTACGAGCAAGTTGTAGATGGTCATGCATATAGTTGGATTGATCAGGCTACTCAAAGCTGGGATGTGTCTAAAATAAATGTTGTTCTGAGTAATAATATTGTACCAGGCGAAAGAACGTTGATTACAATTACAGGTTGGCCATCTTGGATGGACGCTGATAGTGATGGTAAATTGGATAATGGAAAAGAACAACAATATTATGACTTTTGTGCCCAACTAGTAGATATCGTCAATAATCAATTGGGTTATCAAATCAAATATTGGGAGCCATTTAACGAAAAAGATGGAGGGACTTATTTAGGAACTTCCGATATGGCTACGTTAGCAAGTATCTTTAAAGGGTGCTATACTGCTATGAAATCTGTGGATAATAATATCAAAATTGTAGGTGGTGCTTGGAGACAACCTTGGGATGCGGATATCGATGCTTTTCTAGCCAATTTAGGTGGTGATTATCTTGATGTTTGGAGTCATCATGAATATGGTGGTGGTGGTCAAACTGATATTCAGGAATTATATAATCGCACCCACTTAGAATGGGGAATAAGCCATATGAGAAGCAAGTTAGATAATGCGGGCTACACTGATGTTCCAGTGTGGTTAGACGAGTGGAATATGTTTTGGTCATACAACGAAGACGGATATTGGAATATGGCTAGCCACGTTGGCGCTGTTTATGACGCACTCGTTTATAAAAACATAGCCAAACAGGGTATTGCTGGAGCAACTTTTTCGTGGAATGCTGCCGATGGGCGTTATGGCAAAGTAGAACCCGACTTCTCTGCGTTAAGACCCGCAGGTCATGTTTTAAAGTTATTTAGTGAATATGGATACGGGGATGTAGCGTCTAGCACTTCTGACAGCCCTAATCGGATACAAAGCTTAGTTGTACGCAATGATGCTAACAACACACTCATGATAGTGGTGATTAACCGGAGTGCCACTGCTGAAGATGTAAATTTATCTGCATTTGGTTGGGAGCCGGATAATGATTATGTAATTCAATATACAATTTCGGATACAGGATTTTCTACAAACACATTATCATGGCGAAGTGACCTAATAGCAAATAATATACATACATCCGCTAGTTCTGTTACAGTATTCATATCTGAAGCTTTCGGTAGTGGCGGTGTCAGTAACCCCGCTCCTGTAGGCTCAACTATTTCGCTTAAGGCAAAAGCCAACGGATTATATGTGCAATCGATCGATGACGCCGATAACCAGCTGAAGGCACATGCTAACAATAATGCTTTAGCTGCAACCCACTTCCTTATAACCGATGCCGGTGAAGGTAAGATTGCTTTAAAATCATTAAGTACTAATGGGTATGTATCGGCAGAAAACTTTGGAAATGATCCGCTAAGAGCAGATAGGAGTTCTATTGGTGACTGGGAAAAGTTTGATTGGATAGGTCATACTGATGGATTCATTTCTCTGAGGGCTGTAATTAATATGAAATTTGTGGTAACAGACGACTATGGGAATGACTTTTTAATAGCAAACCGTTCAACTGTAGGAGATTGGGAAAAATTTACTTTTGAAGTGGTTAATTCAACCCCCACTCAAAGCCCCTATGGCGGCACACCCAGGTCTATACCCGGAACCATCCAAGCCGAGGATTTTG
>DAIQNU010000005.1:21609-26272 GCA_036788235.1 Cyclobacteriaceae bacterium | reverse complement strand
AAATCGGGCAAAAAACTCAACAAAGTACTTTTAGATCATTTTGATGAAAATCAATTGTACAGGATCGACCATTATCTGGGTAAAGAAACGGTACAAAATCTATTGGTTACCCGCTTTTCCAATGGAATTTTTGAACCACTCTGGAACCGCAATTATATTCATCATGTAGAAATAACTGCCGCCGAAAACATTGGTGTGGAAGATCGTGGTGGCTATTACGATGGATCGGGAGCACTTCGCGATATGGTGCAGAATCATTTGCTGCAAGTGGCTGCTCTGGTTGCCATGGAACCACCCACTTCTATCGATGCCTGGGCCATACGCAACGAAACTTTGAAAGTTTTTCAATCGCTGCGCAAAATAAACCCAAATCAAGTAGATGATCATGTTATCCGCGGTCAGTATACCGAAGCCAAAATTAAAGGCAAATTGGCAAAATCGTACAGAGATGAAAAGGATGTTAAGGATGAATCCAGAACGGAGACATATCTGGCTATGAAATTTTTTATTGATAATTGGCGGTGGGGTGATGTGCCTTTTTATATACGTACCGGTAAGCGCTTGCCAACCAGAGTAAGTGAAGTGGTAATCCATTTTAAACCCACCCCTCACCGTTTATTTGTTGAGAATAAAGATTTTTGCAATACGGGTAATCAATTGGTTATTCGCATACAACCCGATGAGGGCATATTATTGAAATTTGGCATGAAAGTTCCGGGAGCTGGTTTTGAAGTGAAAGATGTAAATATGGATTTTCGATACAGTAGTTTGCAAGAAAAACACGTGCCCAGTGCTTACGAGCGGCTTTTACTTGATTGCATGCAGGGTGATGCTACATTGTATGCCCGTGGTGACGCAGTGGAAGCAGCCTGGGAATTTGTTCAACCTATACTTGACCATTGGAAAAAAGATCCCAAGGCTCCATTGCATGGTTATCCTTCGGGCACCTGGGGACCTGAAATTGCCGAAAAGCTTATTGAAGGCGAAGGGCACAATTGGCGATTCCCTTGTAAAAATCTAATCGATGATGGCATTTTTTGTGAACTTTAATATATATGATACCAAAACTTAAAACTTACAATACACCCGACCTTGTTGCTTCATCTTTTGCCGAATGGCTTTATGAATCCGTATCGCAACACAAAGGTATTTTTACCATTGCCCTATCTGGCGGTAGTACACCGGCTATGATTTTCAAGTTACTAGCCAAAGACTACAAAGAAAAAATGCCATGGCATAGAATGCGTTTTTTTTGGAGCGATGAGCGCTGCGTATTGCCAGATGATGATCAAAGCAATTATAAAATGGCGCATTCACTTTTACTTTACGAACTTAACCTAGATGCCAGCAATGTATTTCGTGTAAGAGGTGAGAATTTTCCTGCTGACGAAGCTCTGGCTTATGCAGAAATAATTGAAGCTATGGTACCCGCCAACGGAATACTGCCTTCTTTCGATTTGATCATGCTCGGGTTAGGTGAAGATGGTCACACCGCATCTATATTTCCCGGACAAGAAAAGTTGTGGAAAGATGATAATTTGTGTGTCGCGGTGCAGCATCCCCAGAGTGGACAATATCGCATTTCTTTTAGTGGAAAATTGATCAATGCAGCCCATCGAGTTGCCTTTATAGCCACAGGAGAAAAGAAAAGCAGTATTGTTGAAGCTATTTTAAAGCAGAAAACTGAGGCTGAAAAATATCCGGCTTCTTGGGTGGCACCTACATCCAAAGATTTGTACTGGTTTCTAGATTCTGAAGCCAACAAACTTGTTCAGTAAGGCCAAGGGCTAACAACCGCAATCGATTCTGGCGGCGAGTTTTTCGGCTTTTTCGATACAATCGACCACAGATACACCGCCTTGCCAATTGGCGCATACGTATACTTCGTCGAGCTCAAGCCTGGCCACCTGTTTTTGAGCTTCAATCATGTGGGCATCGTATTGGGGAATGGCTTTTTTCCAGCGGGTTATTCGCTGCAAAACCGGTGCACCGCTTATTCCGTATACCCTTGACAATTCTTTGGTCAATTTGCTTTTTATTTCTTCATCTGAAAGCTCGGTTTTTGCAGCATTCGCCACGCCACCCACGAAACTGGTGAACAAGATTTCGTCAGCGGCTACCCGGTCTGCAAAAATACTTGAAGACCAAATGCTTCCGGAGGCAAACTGGTTTTCGATCTGAGGATTTAGACCTCCAAAACCATCAAGTGCATGCGAAACCTGATCTTTTTTATAAACAGTATGTACACAGCACAAGGGTGGATACTGAATTTGCCCTAAAGCACTGGCTGCATCAGGCCAAGCCTCTTTTAATAAATCGGATGCGACAAAAGCCGGTAAACACAAAACCAGTCGGTCGGCAACTATTTCTTCTCCTGTAGTTGTCGTTATTATCGTTTTTTCACCCACTCGTTGTATTGCAGCTAACCCACTACTGTACTCTACTGGAATCTGTTCCGCCAGTTTATCGGTTAATGTCGAAATTCCCTGGACAAATGAATATGTGTTTCGTCTGGCAGTGCCTTTCTTCTCTTTCATCATGCCTTTGATTACCGAGCCATGCTTTTTTTCTGCCTTTTTGAGGCCGTTGAAAGTCTGGCTCATAAGCAATTTTTCAGGATCACCAGCATAAATACCTGCTACAAACGGGTTAACAGCATATTCTACTATTTCAGCCGTAAATCTTCGTCTAAAAAAGTTGGCAACAGATTCATCTTCGTTGACAGGACTATTTTTTCTCCAATATTCGGTGAAAATCGATTTCTTGGTTTTCCATGAAAAAAAATTGTTGAAGAGCAAGGCGGGAGGACTGGTGGGCAATTTTCTGTACTTGCCTTTTTTGTATACAAATCTATTTTTATTCACATCAGCCGCTTTCATCAGTTGATCATCCAAACCCAATTCATTTATAAACTGGAGGTGCTTTTCATTGAGCAGCAATGAATTTGGTCCTTCTTCAAAAAGATAAGGTGGTTGCCGCAGGGTGTTTATACAACCTCCGGGTCGATCGGTCGATTCTAAAATTCTATATGGCAAGCCCTTTTTTTGTATATGCCAGGCTAGAGCCAATCCTGATATGCCTGCACCTATTATTATAATCATTCCTTTATAGTAGTTGGACGGTTAAGCCCAAATTAAATAACGTCAATTGGCTAAAAACCTTCGTTCTCTTCAACTTCTTCTTCTGTTTTCTTTACGGCAGGTTTTTCTTCGGGCATCCAAAAATCAGGTTCAGTCTGGGTGGTATCTGCCGGGGTTACTTCTTGCTGAAATAAAAGATCAACCGGAGTTTCCTGGGTTTGTACTGGTCGTACATCCAATTGATAATTTTCTTTTATGCCCATATAATCAAGTCTAAAACGGTTGATATAATTGGTTACATCTGATTTTTCACCAAGAATAAATGCATATTCTCCAAAACCAGCTTTGTCAACTTTTGATCGCGACGCTATAGCATCGTTGTAGTTGGCATTTGACGAATAGGTTATGAGTCGATTTTCTCCGTACTGTATGTAATACCAACAATCACCAGATAGTTGTACAAAAAGGTGAATGATATCGCCACGATCTACAGTCTTTTGAATTTCAATAAAACCTTCTGAAGCTGCATTAATATCATTTTTTTGAATATGCGATAGCCCGACTTTTCCCGTGCTGTACCAGCTATTGTATTTTTCGGACCACGACAGATTGAGTTTGGAAAAAACCATGTCACTATTCAATTTGGATGACAGGTTAGGCAAGGGAAAATAATCCTTGGCCATTCGAGTATCGTATTCGCGGGTATATCTATCGCCTACAAACTCGGCTATTTTATATAATATCGCATCAGGATCGGGCTCGGCAGGTGGTAATCCCATGTATTCGACTACTTCTTGCATGTCTTTGGCCATAATAGAAAAAACCTGATCGGGCATATCAAATTCAAATTTAGCAAATGCATCTATTTCAAGGTTATCGCCTTTCAATGTTCCTTTACCATTTCCTGAGGCTTCTAAACTCAAGTTTTGATTTTGTTCCAAAAAATTCATTGGCCCCTCGAAAGCTATGGTTCCGGTGGCATCATTGTACGAAAAGAATTTTCCTTCAAAAGAATTACCGTTGGCTTTTGCGGAATCTTCAATAACAAAACTTCCAGTTTCATTATTAAATCGCAGCAAACCAGATGGTTTAAAAAATACCATGTCGGTATCTGAAAGCTTTTCTTTCATAAATGATCCATACACAAAATTGGTTGCACTTTCATAAAATAGTCCAGCAACCAGGGGTTCACCAGATTCGGTTTGAGCCAAATTAAAATCAATTTTTACATCCTGTGCTTCTTCGTCTTCACTTACATATTTTATCCACATTTCATTTTCAATATCCACATTGTTAAGGACGATCTTGACAAAGCCATCTAACTTCAAGGCTTTTTGGCGTGCATACATTATCAAATCACCTTTATATTGAATACCTGGAGAAACCAGGAGATTGTCTTCCGGAATGATAATACCAGAAGATACAGTTTGCAGTTCTGTTTTGTTTCTAGATTTTTTACTGGCTATTTCTTGCAATTCGAAACTATCGAAACTAATACCAAAAGTATCGTTAGCGGCATTTACATATTGATACCTGGCACTACCCGTGAATTTATTTCGTGATTCAATGGTGATGGTCGCATC
>DAIQNU010000005.1:0-21599 GCA_036788235.1 Cyclobacteriaceae bacterium | reverse complement strand
AGTGGTGGTATTCATTTAATGTATCCAGAATAATACTGGCATTTTCTAAAGTGCTTAATGTAGCGTTTTCACCCAAATAAATCTCATTTCCGAAAGGAATTATAAATGCATCTGCTACTTCGATATGTGGTATGCCCATAATATGAAGTGTAGAAGTTTCAATATCATATTCTGCTTCGGTGGCATTAAAAGCCAGTGAATCCAGTTCTTTACGGGTGGTATAAAAATATGAGTCATTTAAATCAACATCGGCAGGCTTGGTCATGCGCACTTTGCGGGCTGCCAAATCCCAAGTAGCTTTCGAAATAGAAGTATTAACCTGGGCATAGGGAAATTCCAACGCTGCTACACCAGCTACTTCAGGCGATAGCTCTCCAATATTGTTAATCAAGTCAAAGTCGAGTCTAATGTCAGTCCCCTGCATCAAAGGTTTGTCCGGATTGTCAGATTTCACAAAAAAGCGTGCATGCCTGGCTGACATTTCATTTTCTTCAAATATAAACTCACGTGAGCGAGCCTCGAATCCACGGGCAAAAAATTTGCCAGCTCCCATTGTTCCACTTTTTGACAATACAGTAGTCCCCTCTAACGAAGCTGTATTGTTATACAGGTTGAATGGTTCTCCAATATTTCGGACATACATTTTATCTTCTAAGGGTAGCCACTTCATTTGGTATTTAGCTATCGAAATATCAGGAAATGAAGCACCATCAATGGTTCCTTTTTTGATCTCGTAATCATGACCTTTGGCCAAAACAGAGTCGAGGTAAAAAACATACTTGTCAGAATAACCATTACTTGACAAATAGCTTATTCTTCCGGATCCTTGCATGCCTTTCTTATCTAAAGATAAATTGTTGAAAAAACGAGCTTCCGTTTTGTATAGATTATAGCCTTCGATGGGTGCTGTATGATTAAAACCCAACGAGTAATCAGGCATAATATGCAGGTTTTCATTAAAGTCAGGAAAAATGTCGCCTGATACGAATCGTCCTTCGAAGCCAATAGATGCCGGATCACTTGAGCTAAGGCTATCAATATCAAAAGGCGGAATGATAAAATACACGGATCTATCGTAGGCTTTATCAAGAATATCTTCTCTATCGAAATATACCACTGCACCACGTTCGGCATCAAACTTAGGATAATTAGGAAAAATTTTGTTTCCAGATTTATTTTCGGGTCTATTGATATATAATGTACCCTTAGAACTTTGTGAGGCGACATCGCCAATTTGTTGTTCAAACATTTCTAAAGAAACCAGTTGGTTGTCTACCTGTTGCCTGCTGCGGGTTTCTGATTCTACATAAAACTTAATGGAGTCGATATTTGCCATATCTACCAAAAAGCTATCGTATTGAAAAGTAAATTCACGACCAATAAATTCGAAGTTGCCAGCAAACATATTTCCATCGAAAGTAAAGTCCCGGTTGCGTTTCATTCTTACTTCCTGATTGGTCGGCAATATGTATACATCGAGGATTTCTGAAATATAAAATTTATCAACTCCACGTATTACCAATTCGTTTTCATTCAATTTCAGGGTTGAATTGGGTTTTCGCAGTTCCATTGATCGTATTTGCAAATCGTCGTAGTCTTTTCTATTTCGTCGCGAAAGGTTGTAATGCATGAGTTTATCCTTCAGGTAGATTTTGCCCGTTGTATTGTCATACTCTATAAAATCTTTGTAATTAAGATCTATCATAGCACTCCTAAGTGCATTTTCGCTCAGTTTATTATCAACCAAAAGATCAGTAACATAGAAACTCCTTTGGTTAATTTTAGAAGCGTGATTGTAAAGAAGTAAAACGGGATTAAATGGAAAAACACCACTCAGTGCCTTGAGCCTATCAAAATTATAATATTCTTTTGACTCAAAATATGCCGGTATCATTGACCGGGCGTTCATTACAGTAATGTTCATGCTGTCAGAATTTAAATCCCAATCGATGGCATCTGCTGTAATCGAAATATTGAAATATGAAGAATTATAAGGGGCTTGATTGTATCCTCCTTGTTCTTTGATTGAAACCAAGCGATGATTATTTTTATAATAACGCATCTTAACTGATGGGTGAAAAATAGAATCACGTCCATGGTAAATAACCAAAGCTGTATTTCGTGATGAAATAATTGAATCAGTAAAATCAAAAATTCTTGAAGTAGCCTTAAATCTATTACCAGCAGCATCATTCATAGTGATTTCCGATTTTCCCTGATGGTAAGAGGTCCCCTTAATTTTTTTACCTTCAATAGCAAAGCCACCTATATAGGTCATGCCCGGCACACCAATATCTTTAATATTAACTTTAGTGCCATAAGATGCAAACCTAGGATAACGGGCATCATCTGTATTTTTATGTTTGATGCTTTTAAATGAAAAAATGCCTTCTGCTGGTTGAGTAAGTTTTGCGGGATAATTCATCTTTACTTTTTCTGCATTCAATTCGGGAACCCGAGTATTTAAGAAATATGCACCAAGATCAACCCATGCTTCATTTGGCTCCAGCCCTGCCATTTCCCAAGTAAATTTTCCTCCTTCTCCGATAAATTGGTGTCGTGTAGGTAAGTAAGCGCCTTTTGTTCCTGACACAATTACCGAATCGTGCTCAGTTGCAAATATCATATCTAGTCTGCTGAATCTGACAACGGCACCTCTTGGTTCAGGAATTACTACTTGCATGGCCTCTACCATTGCCTCCTGTAAACCTAAATCTGCTGGTTGGGATTGGGTCTCTGGAGATGATGTACCCCAATCATCATTTCCCCATGAATCGTTATTATTATTACTTGATCCCCAATCATCTGTATTATTTGACGGACTATCCCAAGCATCAAAAAAATCTTGTTGTTCTTCTTCTTGAGGTGGATAATATTCTTCTTCAACTACTTTGGTGGCTATATATTCAAAATCAAAGTTTCCATCTGAATGATATAAGCGGTTGAAGTTGCTATAATGTATTGCTTGTTTTTCAAAAAGATGGGTAAGGCGCAACAATAATTCATTATAATTTTTACCATTTTCGTTGGCAAAAGCATCTTCAAGCATCTGAATGAGGTTATCAAGACGAGCCCCGCCAACACTGGCAGATTGTGTCGCACTTGCCAAAGCCGCAAAATAATTAGAAAAATGTGGTAAGGCCAGATAATCTTTCTTAATCATTTTCATGGCAAGACTTGCAATTTTCTGCTGTTGGGCTGCATTGAATGATGATCCGGACCACGCAGACAAAAATGCAGATCCAGCATCCATTGCCGCTTCATTTCGGGTGTCTTGCATCATTTGGTTGGCGCGTTCGCCAAATACTGAAACAGAATCGGAAAGTTTATATCGCTGAGCTATAGCCCAATGGCTACTTAGCAGTAAAAACAAAATCCAGAGGAATTTACGCATAACAATTTATAATATTATTCAGCCCTTTAAAGTTCGAAAATCAATGATTTTTAGCAGGTTTCAATCTGATTGCCAGAGCCTTCAGCACCCATGCGAAATTGATGATGCAAAGACGCTGCCAGACATTTTACTCTAAAACATTGGATCGAAAAATAATAACGAAAAATGCTACTTTTTGGTGAGAAAGTAGTTCGAATTAAATTTAAAACAGCTTACATGTAGGTTATAGCCTAAAAAGCAGTGAAGACCACGAGGTCTTTTCGTCCAAAACCAGAAAACTAAGACCCAGAGATCCGGCTTTACTTTTCAGATCTGGAACATCATGTTTATAAAAACCACTGAGTAGCAAATAACCACCAGGGTTCATTAATTTTACATAGTGTTCCATTTCAGCCAGCAAAATATTCTTGGTAATGTTTGCCAAAATTATATCAAACTTCTGAGTGATTTTAAGCTCTTCAATGGTTCCTTGCAGCACTTCAATGTCGAAAATCTGATTTAACTCAAAATTTTCATGGCTATTTTTTAATGACCACTCTTCAATGTCAGTAGCCAAAACTTTTTTAGCTTTTAGCTTATGCGCCATAATCGATAGAATGCCAGTGCCTGTTCCCAGATCCAACACTTGCTTTCCTTCTACCGGCAAATTCAGTAAATTTTTTATCATGAGGCTGGTGGTTTCATGATGCCCTGTGCCAAACGACATTTTGGGATCTATGACTATATCATATGGCAAACTATTATCCTTATTTTGAAAGGAAGCTCTGACTTTAACCTTGTTTTCGATAATTACAGGCTCAAAACTACTTTCCCATTTTTGATTCCAGTTTATGTTTTCAACTTTTTCGGTTTCGAACTTTATGGACTCGTCGAAAAAATGAACTACTTCTCTAAGCTCTTTCTGATCAAATATATTTTCTTCGACATAGGCATCTACACCATATTCTGTCTCTTCGAAAGCTTCGTAGTTAAGACCCAAAAGCCTGGCAGACAACATATCTGTATACTCGGGCAAACAAAAGATACTTATTTTTATATATTCCAAGGTATTAGTTATTACAGCCAGCAAATGATTCAACATCGGTGAAATAGACGCTAAAATCTGCGGCATTTCTTTTATCGACAAAATAAACGGAAAAATCTTCAAAGCCTCTTCTTGTCGTGATATGCCAAAGGCCTTCTTTGTTGGCAAATAGGCGATTGTCCATTTCGGCGTAGACTACTACATCACAAAAGGCATCAGAAGATTCTTCGAAAATTAAAAAATCGGCTCTATCAGGATTATTTTCTTCAATAAATACCGAGCCAAAAAGCTGACAAAAATTTGGTTGTTGTAGATTGTTAGCTGAAAAATGGCCTACAGGTACAAGCAGACAGCAAGCAAGTGATAGCAAGTATTTTCTCATTTTGGGCAAATTTATGCTGATACTAAATTCGAAGCAATGCTTTTTACTTCACTACAGGTATTTGATTTTATAACTAACTCAAGTTTCGCAGGCATCAGTTTTGTCACAATTTTTGCGGAAAAGAAAAAATTCCGCCAATACCAGATACTTTTTTTGCTAATACCACGGGTTTCCACCCGTGGTTATCATAATTTGGCTCTTTCAGGGTCATCTACGCCTTCCATGTTTGTTGTAAATTGAAATTGAAACAATGGTTAAATAACAAAAATGAAGCAAAAACCTTCAAATTTTGCTGTAAATTCATGCGCGAAACTTGAGTAACTTACTATTCTTCAATACAATTTCTATTCCGCAATTAAAATAGCGGCACAATACATACCGCTATTTTTAATTTTCTGAAGTTTCTTGTATAAATTAGAATGACTTCGCGATTTCTACGAATTCGCGTGCTACCAGAGATGCACCTCCAATAAGCCCCCCATCTACATCAGCACCTGAGAATATTTCTTTGGCATTTGATGCCTTGCAACTACCACCATACAAAATGGAAATCTCGCTTGCTACTTCTTTACCATATTTGCCAGCTAAATGTGCCCTTAATTTTGCATGCATTTCTTGTGCTTGCGCCGAGCTAGCTGTTTTACCTGTACCTATTGCCCAAATAGGTTCATAAGCGATCACATTTTTTTTTAGTTGGTCTGCCGATAAATGAAATAATGAAGCGGTGAGCTGAGCTGTCACATAATCAAATTGGGTTTCGGCTTCGCGGATTTCCAATGGCTCTCCACAGCAAAATATTGGAGTGAGACCCGCAGCCAAGGCAGTATCTACCTTTTTAGCTAATAATGCATCTTTTTCGCCATAGTATTCGCGGCGTTCACTATGCCCGATTATTACATAAGTAGCTCCTACAGATTTTAACATATCCACAGATATTTCACCTGTAAAAGCTCCCGAGGTATTGTCATTACAATTTTGAGCACCCAAAAATACCTTATCTGCATTGTCGATAGTGCCTGAAACTGCACTTAAAGATATAAATGGAGGACAAATAACAAGTTTAACGTCGTCTCGAAGCTCGTCATTTGCAATATTTGCTATTTCAGAGGCCAGAGCCTTGCCTTCGTCAAGGGTCTTGTTCATTTTCCAATTACCGGCTACTATTTTACTTCTCATATTACAATTATGTTTTCAAGGTTTTAAAAAATTGAGCTGCAAATTTACTCATTTTGCATGAGAAGCTCTTTTTTTTGAGCTAAAAAAGAAAATCGCCATAGAAAAATCAATTTTTCTCCATGGCGATTTTTTGGTGCTTTTTGATGTATTTAATGAAAAACTACATCAATCGATGTGCGCTCCCAATTAAATTTTCTTCTGCAATTCGTCAATTTTTTCTTGTACGTCATCTCTGCCCAGGGCTTTTGATTTCTCGTACATTTCCAAGGCTTCTTTATAGGTTTCTTTCTTTTTCTTAGGTGCCAATTTTGTTCTATTGGCTGCTTCTTCAATTGCCTGCCCACGAGCATAGTACTGATCCGCTTCGGTCATTTGCGATTGCGTCATTATCTGCTGTATTCTAGCTTCAAGTAGTGAAAGCTCTTCTCTTTTAGCAAGAATCTGTGATTCTTTATCCATAAGTTCTGCTTCTTGCAAATTTACTGTGCTAACAAGATTTTCATTTTCTACCTTGTACTTTTCAACTTGCTCCTGCAACATGGCAATTTCTTCTGTCTTGTTCTTGAGATCAGCCTTCAAGCGATTTATGGTGCCTGTGTAAGCATTACCTGCGCCTTGCGACTTTTCCAATGCACTTTCAAGCGTGCTTAGTTTCTTCTCTGTTTCTACAATGTACTCATTCAAATCATTTAGCCTTGTAGCATAATCATCGTAGCTAGTTCCCGATTCCATATTTAAGCGAAGGGCATTTCTGCTTTCGTCAATGTTGTCGAGAAGTGTACCTACTTCTTCCAGAGTTTTCGCCGATTGTCTCGAGATTTCAAGCTGGCTTTTTAGTTCCTCATTTTCAGCTGAAAGCTGCTCATTTTGCTTTTGCATTCCACAGCTACTAATAAGTGCAGCTGCCATAATTGATAAAAAAACTTTTTGTATCATAGCTATAATAGTTTGATTGTTAGTCGCATGCAAGTTCGTAAAAGACTTACATGCAATAATGCACAGTAAAGGAATTTAATAAATTAAATTGGCTTGGCTTATACATCATAATTAATTGCGTTGTAAACTTATTCTTTATTATAATTAATTATACTATTTACAACTCAAACACTAATTTACTTTTCATAAAAAGGCCATTAAAACTAAATTTTCATAATAAAAATAAACAAATTTTAAGTTATGCTTATTTGTGATGATAAAATACTTTAGATATTAATTAAAAATTATTATAAATTAATTTGGTAAATTCTAACCTAAATTGCATGTTAATCTATTTTTCTTACACCTAAATTAGGAATGATTCATTGTTATTCTTGACGATTGCTCAATTCAGAATGTCACCACGTAAAATTCTGAACCTTTTACGCACTTCAGCAGTGTAAATACTGCCCGGATGCTTGATCAAAAAATCTTGATATATTTCCATAGCTTTTGCTTTATCACCCATATTTTCTTCATGTATTTTTCCCATTAAATACATAGCATCGTCGTATAATATATCATCAGCAAAATCAATGGTAATTTTTTCTAGTAAGGCTAAAGATTTTTCGAAGTTTCCGAGCTCCTGATTTATTTTTGCCTGTAGCATATATACATCGTCTGTTATGCTGTGGTTTGGATAATCTTTCGCTAGTTTTTCTAATGAGTCTAAAGCTTCGGTTTTTCTATTTTGAAATAATATCTGTTCAATGTTTGCATAGCGTTGCATGGCTTCCTCTGAATCTTCAATAATGGTATTATCTTTTATAAATAAACTTAATTGCATAGCATCGTTAGCTATTTCTCTAGTTGTAGCGATTTTCAAAACATCGAGATGTTCTTGGGCCAATTGAAATTCTCCTTTGAAATATGATAATTTTGCATTTTTCAATTTTGCTTCGTAACCAATTGGCGTTTCTTTGCTTGATTTTTCAACTTGCGAATAAAGTAAGGTAGATTCCCATGGCTCGCCTGCTAGCAAATAAATGTCACCAAGATCTAGTTTAGATAAGTCTACTATCGACTTATTCATTCGTGGATAACTGATGATCTGTTCCAATATTTTTATAGCCTCAGTGCGATCGTCAAGGTAAAAAGCATACAGAAGTGCCATACTGCGCAAAGCTTCGGCTGTATAGTGATTAATTCCTATTTCATCTACCAGGGCTCTATAGTCGGTAATTAAAATTGAAATTTCGTCATAGGCAACAGGATAGGTATTTTTGACCATTTCTTCACGTGCTTTTATTACCATACGTCGTGCAATTTGATAATTCTGTGTGCCGCCGTATTGGTCAACCACATAGCTGAATATTTTGATGGCATTGGAATAATCTTTGTTTTCCAGAGCAATGGAACCGATATCCATCAGCCTTAGTCCTCCCAATTTATATCTACGATCTATTGCTCTGGCTTGTATGAAGGCACCATAAAAGTTTTTTTGCTGCAAATTTACCCAAATAAGTAAATCAGCATTATTCGGATTACCTGGATTTTTCTGAACTCTATCTATCATTAATGCTTCGAAAGCATCGAGCTCTTCTTCTGTGTCAAGAATACTTTGGAGTAAATTTTTTACAGCATTAAGATTGCTCGGGTTTTCATCTGCAAAATTTAAATACTCCTCAATCATTTCCTGCTTTTTATTCATATCTCTATAGATAGATGCCATTTGTAAAGCATATTCTGTAGGATTACCCGATTTTTTTCTGGTGGCTTTGTAGGTTTCAAGAGCGTATTCATGCAGCTGCACCCTCGAGAAGTATTGGGTGGCTATGCGAACTTTAAAAGGATCGCCAGAAATTTGTCTTATTAATTCAGTAAAATATTTTTGTTCATTAGCAATATCATTTCGCTCTTTATAAATAAGGCCAAAATCAATTTTATAATAAAGATTATCAGAATCTCTACGCATTTGCCTCTGAATATACTTTTCTGCCTGTTCGAGCCTACCAGTAGTTAATAAAAGCTTGTAAAAATTTTGGTGAATAAAAGGAATGTTGGCGTTGTTTTTTGAGAGATCTTCATAAGCAGCTAAAGCTTTATCATATTCGCCTTGTTCATAATACTCATTTGCAACAGCAATTTCATTGGTATTCTGCGCTTGCAGATCCAGCCCGCAAAAGTTCATTATTATTAAAATTGCGCATGCTGATGCGAGAAAATTTTTTTTTATGGGGTTTATCCACATAGTTTTTGGGTTATATGTGTATAACGAAATATTTAATTTATAAAACTGTTCTTATTATCATACTGTGGATATGTTGATAAGTATTTCAAATTAAAGATTTCCACATCAATCCACATTTAATTTTACTGTTATTTACTTATACACATCTTATTAACTTATAACCTATTGATAATTAATTAGTTATTATAATTTAGCAAAATGTGTTGATTGTTGTTCATAAACGTATGGATAAGTAATTTGGTGTATATAATGTGTTTATTGAATGTTTTAATTTGAGTTATCCACCAAGCTTGCAGTGCAGAAACTATGAACACAAACACTCCACTAGTATCAGCCAACTTGCCAACAGTTATCAACAGTTGTTAACAACCCTAGAAAGTTAAATCTATACCTCCCTGATCCCAATTTGCTCTGACTGAAATGGTTTCTTTATACACATAAACTTCTTCGGGTGGTATGTTGTTACGCATATCTCCAAATTCCCAAATACCATTTTCATTGTTGTCAATAAGAACTCTAATTCGGTACTTACCGGCAGGTACATTGTCAAACCTAAATTGTTTTACATTGGTTTGTTCTTTTATTACATTGAATTTCTCATCCACTAATTGGATGAAGTAGCTGTTGAAATTTGTACTTACATTACCAGCTATCACTCCGAAATTCTCTGGATTTAAAAACTCATAAGCCAATGACATTTCAGGCAATGAATCATTTTCTACGCCAATAAATGATCCTTTACCAACATATAGTTGTAGGCCTTTATTCAGCTTTGGTGCTATATTTTTTACTTCTGATGCACTTCGCCTTACGATACGTTGCGGACCTTCCTCTACCTGGGTTTCAGTTGGTTCAATTGCGTCTATTGAATCTTTTTGTATTTTTTTTAATTCTTCTTCTTCTATTTTTCTTCTCTCTTTTCTCGCCTCTACACTATCAGCCAATGCCTTTGATACAGGTGTAAAAAGTTTAGCTTCAGTTCTATTTTTGTTCCATATAAGTGATGTATCAGTATTAAATGTGGCAATCACTGTAGTATCGTATCTTATAAATACACTATCAAGGTTGAAAACTGATACTGGTTTACTGAATGTAATAGTGCCTGTAAACTCGTTTTGAATTGGAGATTTAGCAACTGGTAGTATAGTTGCCTTAAATTCTTCTGGTGCTCTTCTGGATTCTCTAAATTTCATATAGAGTGTTGTGTCTATTTTGTCGCCCAATGAGTCTACTGCTATAACTCCAATTTTGAGACTGTCCATAGGTGGAAATGTATTATATACTCTAATCGACTTGTTTTCTTTTGCTCTTTGATAAAATAGGATAGCATTATATTCTTCTGTATCTACAATGTATTCACTTAAGTATTTATTAAAGTTAATTTCAAAATGTGCACCAGCTGCTAATGCATTGTTAATATTAAACTTTCTCAAATCCGCTTTTATCAATCCAATATCTTTATTTTCTAGATTTTCCTGTAGATTAAATGTATCTGGCAAAAATCCAAATCTCTCATTATTTGTTTGTAGTGTCAGGTTGTTATTTTCATCCTTAAAGGCATAAAGTTTATATATACCGTTTTTGATGTTCGAAATTTTGTAATATCCGTTTTCTTCAGTTTCTGTAAAGTAGTAAGGTGGTCCGTTAAATATGTTAACTGTATCGTCAACTTTATACAAACCCACTGTAGCTTCTTTTATACTATCTCCTTTCATTAGATTTGTGATGAATCCTTCTATAGACAAGGAGTCTAAGTAGTCTCCTGTACTAAAAGTGTAAGTATTATCGCGTGTTGGATTTTTCTCAGTAATATCCTTAATAGCATCTCTGAAATTGAAGGTATATGTAACTTCATCTTCAAAGTCCTCTTCAAATATCAATCTAAAGCCATATTTGCTCATTTTAAATTCATAAGTACCTTCTATTCTGGGAGTTATGATTAATTTCTGTTTTAAATTTTCCAAAATAATTCTTTCATCAAACTCAAACACAAATAATTTCCCTTTTATGTTGGTGCTTTGATCTGGTGGTATAGCCTGAACTAATTTTGGAGGAATAGTATCTCTTGGCCCACCTGTTGGTGGCACTATATTGGCGCAAGATGGTAATAGTTGAGTCAGAAATAATACAAAAATAACGCACAGTATGGCGCCTGAAAATTTATTCATTTGTTGACAATATATATTAAACTCGAAAAGTTGTTATTGTTTTCTTTTGCTAGCTTATTTGATTTAGCACCTATTGTATAGGCCTTTAAAAAATTATTTGATTTTTCTTTGTACTTAATACTAAGTAAAGAAACATAGTATGCATCAAATGGCATAGGTAGTATTTGATTAACATGGAGTTTATGATTTTTCAACAATTTTTTAATTGTTTTACTACTAAAATGGTATAAATGTCTTGGAACATCATAGGCCGCCCAGAATTCATCAAAATATTTAGCATCATATGATTCAACGTTTGGTACAGCTATAATTATTTTGCCTCCTTTTTTTAAGCATTTTTTTATTGTCTTTAGATATACATCTAATTCATGTATATGTTCTAAAACATGCCAAAGTGTTATTATGTTGTATTTCTTGGTTTCACAAACTTGTTCAATACTATTATATATATTTTTTTGTATAAGTTCTGTTGCGTTATTTCTGGCTGTTTCGTTTGATTCCATTCCAAATACCTGCCAATTGTTATTAGCACATTCGTTTAGAAAATGCCCATTACCACAACCTATATCAAGGATTTTCCCTTTTTCGCTTAATGAATTAATAAGTTTAACTTTTTTGTTCAATGTATACTTTCTGATTGTTTTATAAAGTATATCCGTTATATTCTTACTTTTATTGGTATGAGATATGTAATTTGGGTGTTCATAATATTTACCAATAAAAGGAATTGAAGGCCTTGGATTGGTAAATATAAAACTGCATTTGGCACATTTAGATAGTGCAAAGCTTTCTCCAGATATAGCGTGATCCTTTATTATTTTATAATTTGAAAAGTCTGTACTTTCACATACAGGACATTTCTCTACTTTCTCAAACATAATTATTTTCCTAAATAAACCATTATAACTGAAACATCAGCAGGAGAAACACCACTGATTCTAGATGCCTGTCCTATTGTATTTGGTTTAATTTTATTTAATTTTTCTATGGCTTCCGATGATAGTGCCTTTATAGTTTTATAGTCTAAATCAGGTTTTATTTTATAGTTTTCATATTGTTCTATTTTTTCGACAAACTTTTTTTCTTTTTCTATATATGTTTCATATATAGTTTCAATACTTGCTTGTTCCAGAGCTTCACTGCTGTATTGTTGCAAAAAACCTTCATCAAAGTTATCAATTTCGTTTAGTTCGGATAGATTAATTTCTGGTCTTTTTAGCAGTTGATAAATACTTATCTTCTCTTTTATAGGCGAAGACTTTATTTTTTCCAATATAGGATTTACTTGATGTGGTTCAATTTTCTTTTGTTTTAGGTCATTAATTAGTTTTTTGCTTTCTATAATTTTCTTCTTTACTTTTTCTAACCTTATTTCGTCTGCAAGTCCTATATCAAAACCTAGTTTTGTGAGTCGTATATCTGCATTGTCTTGTCTTAAAAGTATTCTATATTCAGCTCTAGAGGTGAACATGCGATAAGGTTCTTCAGTTCCTTTATTTATTAAATCATCAATTAAAACTCCAATATATGCCTCTGAGCGCTTAATGATTAAAGGTTCTTTCTCATTTATTTTCAGATGTGCATTTATTCCGGCCATCAATCCTTGACAAGCTGCTTCCTCATACCCAGTGGTTCCATTAATTTGGCCAGCAAAGTACAGATTTTCTATAATTTGGGTTTCAAGTGTTAATTTTAGTTGTGTAGGTGGAAAATAGTCATATTCAATCGCATAGCCTGGTCTAAACATTTTAGCATTTTCCAAACCTGTTATTTTTCTCATTGCTTTATACTGTACATCTTCTGGTAAAGATGTTGAGAACCCATTGATGTATACTTCATAAGTATTCCAGCCTTCAGGTTCTATAAATATTTGATGCCTTGTTCTTTCTGCAAATCGATTAATTTTATCTTCAATAGAAGGGCAATATCTTGGTCCTATTCCTTGTATTCGCCCATTAAACATCGGTGATTTATCAAATCCAGTCTTGAGCACATCATGTACGTCTGTATTTGTATATGTTATATGACAACTTAATTGTTTGTCCAGTGGTTTTGTATCGATGTATGAAAATTTTCCTGGATTATCGTCACCTTTCTGTTCTTCAATTATATTGTAGTTAATACTTCTACCATCAATTCTTGGAGGTGTTCCTGTTTTCATTCTTCCTGCCTCAAAACCCAACGAAACAAGGTTTTCAGTAATTCCTGTTGCGGCTTTTTCAGCTGTTCTACCACCTCCAAACTTCTTCTCTCCTATATGAATAATGCCATTCAAGAATGTTCCATTGGTTAATATAACAGACTTTGCTTTGATTTCTATCCCTAAAGCTGTTTTAACGCCCAATACTCTTTTATCTTTAACTAGCAAAGAAACAATCATTTCTTGCCAAAAGTCTATATTTTTATTGTTTTCAAGTGTAATTCTCCATAGTTCGGAAAAACGCATTCTATCGCTCTGAGCTCGGGGGCTCCACATGGCAGGGCCTTTACTCCTATTAAGCATTCTAAACTGTACTGCTGATTGATCTGTTATAATGCCAGACATCCCTCCTAATGCGTCTATTTCTCTTACTATCTGACCTTTAGCAACACCTCCCATTGCGGGATTACATGACATTTGAGCTATTGTATTCATATTCATGGTTGCTAATAGTACTTTAGACCCCATTTTAGCCGCTGCATAAGCTGCTTCACAACCTGCGTGTCCCGCACCAACTACTATTACGTCGTATTCCTGAAACATTCTTTTATTTTATTTGTAGTTCCACGTGGAACTATTACTTATTTAAATCCCATATTTATTTATGGAAATTGAGTGTTCCACGTGGAGCTATTAATTTGTATTACTAACTCTTGTATTTATAAGAATCAAATGTACGTTCCACGTGGAACAGTATACTTTATTTCAATTTCAGTAAGCATTTATCCTCTTCCCTGGTCATTTCTTCTTTTTGAATGGTGTTTTTGTCTTCAAAACCAATCAAATGTAATACACCATGTACCATCACTCTGTGTAATTCGTTTTCTGTAGTATGATGAAATTTATCAGCATTTTCCATAACACGATCTATGCTTATAAATATATCTCCTTCGATATCTTCAAAATCATCCGAATTATCAAAGGTTATTACATCGGTATAAGTGTCGTGGTTAAGATATTGCTGGTTTAATGCAAGAAGATAGTTGTCGCTGCAAAAAACAAAAGTGATCTCTACAAGCTTTTTATTTCTTTCGAGAATTATATCTTTAATCCACTTTTTAAGTTTATTTTGATTTGTAACTACAAAATCAACGTCTTCTTGAATAAAAGATATGGTTGCCATTTAATTCATGTAGAAAGATAATTCCACTATCCTTCCTTCTTCAGCAAAAGCAACCTCATCACACAAATGCTTCATAAGAAAAATGCCTCTACCGCTGGGTTTATCGATATTTTGAGGTGAGGTAGGGTCTGGCAGTGTAGTATAATCGAATCCTTGACCTTCATCTTCTACCACAAATTTTAATATGTTTTCATTTAAAGTTAAGGATAAAGACACGTTTTTACTCTTGTCACAACCATTTCCATGAATTATGGCATTGTTTACCGATTCCGTAACAGCTATCATTATGTTGCCATAAATATCATCGTCCAAACTGAATTTATCTCTGGCATTGTCAATAAAGCTTTCAATTATTCTGATGTTTTCAGTAATCGAGGGAATCTGTATTTTAATTGTTTTCATTTGATATTATAAATTTTAACGGCCAAATGGTTTCTTTGCATCATTTCCTAGACGCATTGTAATAAGTTTGATATTTTTTAATCTAGTTTATCTTCTTTGGTTAATCCCCTAAATAAATTCATAAACTTCCAATTCTTTTGAAGTATTCGTTAACCTGCTCTTTGTAATAAGGGTTTAACTTAGGAGGAACGGTGCGCAATAATTCGATTTCCTGTGCTTTTTGTTTGATATATTCATCAAAAGCTTCAGGAATACGCTGTTCATATTCCTTAGCGTGCTCCCCTTCTCTTTCTTCACTTTGTTCTCTTTCCCGTAAAGCATTTTCTGCTTCTAATAATCTGGTTTCTATTTCTTTTTGTCTATTGATAGTTTCTTGAGTGATTTTTTTATTCACCATATCAATTTCATTTTCCTCCATTTTTTTTATTACATCTTCCATTCCACCAGCTCCACCACCTTCTTTGCTTTCATTAAGCTCTTTTTCTAGCTGTTGCATCATTCTGCGAAGTCTTTCTTGTTCGGCCGCCATTTTAGCCATTTCTTCTGATAATTGTCGTCCTTGCATACCACTCTTCTTAATTTCAGAAATTCTTTCTCCAAGCTGCTTCTGCAACTCAGACATACTGGGCATATCCATTTCGCCATCTTTTCCCTTCTGCGGCTTGCCCATGGCATCTGCCATTGCTTGTTGCATCTGTGTCAATACATCGTCAAGCATAAGCGCCAGGTTGTTCATAGATGTCATAACATATTGTTGCTTCCCTGATGCTATACCTTTCTTACGTTCCTTAATAGCATCCATGGCATCATCCATATGCTTGTTCATTTCGTTTACTTCTCGAGTAACAAATGAGCGAATTTGGAATACACGCTCTGCCAATGAGCGAAGACTATCTTCTACTAGCTTAGCATTATCTTTTATTCTGAGCTGATCCTGAGATAGTTTTATGATACGGGGGTCAGATAAATTTATATTTTTAAAATCGACCATTAGATCTTCTTGTTCAAAACTTAATTTAACCAGGTTGTCTAAGATCTGCCGTAAGTCACCAAGATTTTCCTGCATCATTTCCATTTCCATAGACATTTGCATTTGCTGAAGCTTTTCAGCCATTTTCTTTAACTCATCAGCCGCCTTTTGTTGTTTTTGACTCGCTGGTTTTTCTTTGCCTTTGTCAAGATCATCCATAGCACCATTTTGTTCTTGACGTATGTTATCTATATCTTCTGACAAATCAGGGGTCGCATTCGGGCTTTTCAAATCCTGATTTAACTTATTTAGTTCTTCAAGTTGTTTTTCTGTATTATCAAGCTCTTTGTTAAGCTCCTCTTGTTTATCCTTAAGCTCCTCATTATCAACTACTTTATCTTTGGTTTCCTCAGATAGTTTTTCCTGCTCCTTTTGAAGTTCATTAGTTTTTTGTGTGATATCTTCAAGTTTCTGCTCATATTTCATTCTCTTGAATAGCTCCAGGGTTCTTTCCAACTCCTTTTCAAGGTTGTTTTCTTTGTTGTTAAGCTTGTCAATCATATCGCGCATTTGATCAGGATTGGCATTTTCCTCCAATAATTTTTGAAGTTCTTCATAGAGCTTTTTGGTTTCCTCGTCCAAAAGTTCATCCATAAGTTGCTGTAATTGAGCTACTTTATCCTGTAATTGCTTATTTTCTTTGTCTTGAAAGCGATCTCGTTTTTGTACATTTTCTTCAAACTGCTCACGCATACGTTCTAATTCTTGCTCAAGCTCTCTTTTCTGCTTTAGCAACTCTTCCATCATCTTTTGATCTTGCCAACTAATTTCTTTTTTGCCCTTCAGCCTTTCTTCAAGTTCTTGTAAATTTTTACTTAGCTCTTTAGCCTTTTCTACACTCTTATCTATCTGATTTTCAGTGTTTTTAGATGACTCGGACAGAATATTTTCTAATTCGTCGCGACTGGGAACTTTGAAGGTATATAAAGGTGTTTTGGTAGCTTTTCGACCATTTATTCCATCGTTGTCACGCACTTGCATGTAATAGGTAACGTTGTCACCACTTTTCAAACCAAAGTCTGCCAAGTCCCATTGTTTATAAAAGCTTTGGGTAGTTTCACCTTTTCTAATTGGCAACTCAATGCTTTCAAAATTTTCATCTTCAGGTTTGCTATCACGAATTATATTATAGAAAAGCTTAAGTTCACTCAAACCGTAATCATCAGAGACCTTTCCTCCCAAAACCAACATATTATATAATGTAGTATCTTGATATTGATCCAGGGATATTTGCGGATATTGATCGGTAATAACTTCGATTTGGTAACGAATGTTGTCTTTGTTGCCACTATAGGCATTCTTGAGTTCTATAGTGTAATCAGCCGATTTAAATAGCTGTTGCTCGGTTTCAAACAATTGCTTGCCAGTTTTGGAGAGCATTTGCTTTTCATCTTCGTTAGAAAACTGCAAGGTCATTTCTTCAGTTTCTATGGTGCTAAACAACCATTTTATTTTACTTCCTTCGGGCACATTAAAGTTGCCCACGTTGCTCATCCGTTCTGGATTGCGATTAATGTATTTAGGATATTCTATCTGAACATCAAAATTTCGAATATTGGGTCGACTTACTACCTTTACTTTATGCTGTATAGATTTGAAACCAGCAGCTTCAAATTGGAAGGAGATATCATTTTGAACTTTTTCAAATACATATTGGAAATTGTTGTTACCCGCCTTATGAAGTTTTAGCTTACGACCTGCCGTTGTCACGTATACATTATCCGGCAAGGCTGATCCTTCCATTTTGAGATCTATTCTAAAGTCTTCATTTTTGAAAGCCAATAGTTCATCGTTTTCAAGAATGAAGGTAAATGGAGCGGCAGGTACAAATTGCTTTTGGTAATTGATAATGCGAACTGGCGATTCTGTAAGCATACCCGGAGCTACAAAGCCTGCAATAGCAACGACGACAAATGGCACAAGTAGGTACTTAATGTACCTTAGTCCATCCTGAAAATTAACGGCTTCTTGAAATTCTATATGATGAACTTGTTGGGATTTTTGAGTAACACCCGCACTTAGTAGGGAGCCAGGCTGTGATGGTTGTCGATACAACTGTATGATATTCAATAGTTTATCTCTCACATCTGGAAAATACCCACCTATTGAGCTCGCTGCTATTTCATCACTAATTCTGCGTTTTTCGAAGAATAATCCTAGAACATTCTGAATTAACCATTTATAAACAATAAAACCTGCTATAAGCAGGTAACTAAAGAATAATATGGCTCGAAGTGTAGAATTAAGTCTTACAAAGTGTTCGAGAAAAGCAAAAAATAGGAAAACCGAAAGCAACACAGTAAGTGTAATCAAGCTACCTTTGATAAGTAGATTGGTGTAATACTTCCTTTTGTATTGGTCTAACTTTTCTCTTAAGCTGCTTTCCACATTAATTACTTTATGCTTACTTACTTCATTTATAATACATTAGCTTTCTCAAAATATACAGTGCTAAAGTCTCTATATTGCATGGGATTGTTAGGGAAACTTCTCACATAATTTTGTACCAGTCGGTAACCCTCTTCGTACCATAATACGATTACAGGGGCGTCTTTCATTAGGTTAATTTCAGCTTTTTTAAACAACTCATTTGCCTCATCTATCGAGTTTGCATGGAGGGCCGAATTATAGTGCTGATCAAATTGTTTATCTATATAACGAGTTATGTTAGGATAAGATACTTCACTACTATTGTTGGGCACATCTTTACTATGGAATAACCAAAGAAAGTTTTCAGGACTTGGAAAATCTGCCACCCAAGCCGCACGCATTATGTTGTAATCTCCTTTAAAGCTTTTTTCCAATAGTTGAGCAAAGGGCATCGATACCAATTCTATTTCAATATTTAAATGATCTTTGAGCTGCTTTTGAAGCTCAACTGCAACATTGGTTTGACGCTCGCCCTCGGTATTGAAAAAATATTGAAGCTTAGGAAAACCCTTTCCATTGGGAAATCCGGCTCGAGCAAGGAAATATTTAGCCGAGTCTATATTGAGTGAATAGCCATGTATATCTTCAATATCATATTTACTGTATCCAGGAGGAGTAATGCCGTGAATACCAGGCCCATAACCTTCACCATTCAAAACAAAATCGAGAATTTTGGAACGGTCGATGGCAAAACTAAATGCTTTACGGACATTGATATCTGAGAATGGTTTTTGCCTGTTGTTTAGACTTAAAAATTGGGTCATCATTTCAGGTGAACGCTGCAATTCAAATTGACTGTATTCTCCCCCACTTTCAGATAATGTTTCTTCTAAAATCTCAATAATGAATTCTGTAGGCAACCGGTAGATCATATCCAGGTTTCCTTTTCGAAATTCGAAGAGTTCTGTTTTTTTGTCTTTAATAAATTGAATACTAACGGCATCAAGGTAAGGCAACTGATTTCCAAATTTATCTTTGCCATGGTAGTTAGGGTGTTTACGGAGAATTAATGATATATCTTCATCTACATTACTCATGTAGAAGGGCCCGGTTCCTACTGTTTTGATGCGCATATCCAGGCCATACATTTCTTCGGCTTCGCGTGGATAAATGAAACAGCCGGGTCTAGCCAAGTGCACAATCAATAAAGCATTGGGCTCGTTTAGCGTAAGCTCAATTGTGTGCGTTCCCGTCACTTTTATGCCTTCAATATCAAAAGTTGGTTTTTTGCCTTCGGCAGTAGCGGCATAATATTTATCGGCACCTTTAATTATATCTGTAAGGGTAGAAAAATTCTGATTGGTAGGGCTTTTGGTGGCCAAACGGGTAAAACTATATTTTATATCATCGGCAGTGAGTTCACGTCCTTTTCCACCTTCGAAACAAGGGTCGTCATGAAACAATACACCTTTTTTTATTACAAATGTATATCGAGTTCTAGATTCATCGATTGTATAGCTTTCACAAAGAGCGGGAATAACATCAAGATTTTCGACATCAAACTTAAAAAGACCCTCATAAACTTGCTGAGCCACACGATAAGAGTATGCATCGGTAATGTTGTGCGGAAAAAGATTTTTGATATACTCTGGTTCACTTAGCCTGAATACTCCACCATAATAGCGGTCTCCTTCGGCTTTTTGCAGCTTTTCAGAATTTTCTTTGCTGCTTTCACCACCACAAGCAATTATTCCTGCTAAGGCAGCAGCTTGTAAAAAATGACTGATTCTAAATAATTTCATAATCTATAAAAAAACGACCTGTATGAAATACTTCAGTTTGGAGTAAATATAGCGTATTTACTTGATTTTCAACATAACTGGGCAATGATCAGAATGCTTGATTTGCTCAAATATATCTGCATCAACCAAATTTTCAACAAGTTCTTGTGTCGTAAGAAAATAATCTATGCGCCACCCAAGATTTTTAGCTCTTGCATTGGCTCTATAACTCCACCAACTATAACGGTGTGGCTCTGCATGAAAATGCCTAAATGTATCAATAAATCCTAAATCGAGAAATTTACTTACCCAGGCTCGCTCTTCTGGCAAAAATCCTGATGAGTTTTTATTAGAAACTGGATTGTGTATATCTATGGGTTTATGACAAATATTTATGTCGCCACAAAGTATAAGCTTAGGGTATTGAACCTTAAGAGCGGCTATATATTGATAAAAATCGTCTAGCCATTTCATTTTGTAGGCCTGCCTTATTTCACCACTAGTACCAGAGGGCACGTAGACATTGAGAAGCGAAAATGAATCAAAATCCAGTCTGATCATTCTGCCTTCACCATCATAAACTTCGTGATCCATGCCATAGGTAACGTTATTAGGCACAACTTTACTAAAAATAGCTACACCACTATAGCCCTTTTTTTGTGCGCTATTCCAAAATACCTGGTATCCCAAATCTATAAACACCTCTATTTCCAACTGATGACTTTCAGCTTTTACTTCTTGCAAACAAACGATATCGGCGTCTTCTTCTTTCACCCAATCGGTAAATCCTTTTTGAATGGCAGCTCTTATGCCGTTTACATTGTATGAAATAATTTTCATGGTTTTTACCAATTAAATTCTTGTTCAAAGTATTCCAATACGTGCATTTTTAGGAGTTTTTCTTGTTCTAAGATATCAAAATGGGGTAGTTTTTTTACCGTTTTCCAATGTGGCCAGCCTTGTTCGTCAAGACCTTCCAGTTCATAATAACCTGCATAGCTTAGAATTTTACAAATAGCAATATGCATGAGGTCTTGCTTTTGTTCTTTCGAATAGTTGTGTACCCCCTTACCTAGCTCCTGCACACCTATCAGAAAAAGAACAGCGTTCAGATCACTTGGTCGCTTGCCAATGTGGCTTTCTATTTTCTGTAAAAGCTTTATCCAACTTCGTTCTATTTCTATATCTGTTCTAATAATTTCCATATAAAGTTAGAATATAAGCCACAAAGGTACTTATGATTACCTTGGCCTGAAATGAAATTAACTATAATTATAATTACTTTTGATGCGTTTTAGAAAATACGCTATACATGCAACCCAATAAGAACTTAATTATTGCTTTTGTGTTATTGCTTCCTGCCATTGTAATTGGCCAAAGCAC